>CAYMLS010000148.1:0-11656 GCA_964390665.1 uncultured Bacteroidales bacterium
TGCCATATCTTTAATGGTGATCATCTCGGCACCCATTTTTTCGAGCTCTTTTGCCTTATTAACAAAATACTCTATGGTAAAGATCTTTTGCGGCAGAGGTTTTCCTTTCAGAAACCCCATCAAACGCTCTTTCTTTGAAAACCGTGGGTCTACGGTATAACAAACTGTGCAGTCTGCAATTCCACCGTTTTCTTTTACATACTGAATGGTTGATTTGATGTTGTTAACGTCGTTGAGGGCATCAAAAATACGCATGATATCAATGCCCGACTTTACCGCATTTCGGTTAAATCCTTCAATCACACTATCGGGGTATGGGTTGTATCCAAAAAGATTTCTTCCTCTTGACAAGGCAGTGAGCTTTGAACGATCACCAATGCCCTCCTTTATTTTCTCAAGTCTTTCCCACGGATCTTCATTGAGGTACCGCATAACCGAATCGGGCACTGCCCCTCCCCAGACTTCCATTGCATAAAAATTGGCTTGTTTAAACAGCGGCAAAACCCTGTCTACTTGTTCCTGCGTCATGCGTGTGGCAAATAACGATTGCTGCCCGTCTCTGAGTGTCAGATCACGAATTTTAATTTCAGATTTCATATACTGGTTGAATTTTTGTGATTTGGAATGCGTACCTTACAAAAGTACTACAATTCATTTTCGCTTTTTATCTTAACAAATAAATAATTTCCCTTTTTCAATTATTAATTTCTCTTTTTTAGAAAGTAATGGTTATCCAATCAAGTAAAACCCTCTATCTGCTCCTTCCCAAAAAACCAATCCCATTCAAAAACCGGTCATGTTTCGAAAAGGGGATAATCATGGTGACATTTCCCACTTTTTTCGGTAATGAACAAGATTCATCAATCAAAAGAACCTCATCAAAACACCCATAATTCCTTTTAAAGCAAGCATAACCACACCTGGACTAAAAAGGAAATTCATCTTCATCATGCTCCCTCGGTCCCTCCGTATCCTCAATAGGAACGGCCTCCTGATGAACGATATTGCTTTCCACAAAAATTGCTTTGTAAGGTGTGGTCGGACAAGCAAACTCGCAGGCACCGCAACCAATGCACAATTCCGGCCTTACTTCAGGAATCATCAAACCATTTTGATAAGGCACCATATGCACCGCCTTGGTGGGGCAATGTTCAGAACATGCACCACAATCGGTATGATCTACAGAAACAATACAACTCTTTTTAACAAATATTGCCTTCCCCAACTGTGATATTTTTTTCTCCTCCATAGTGAGGGGATTCAACGCTCCTGTTGGGCAAACCTCGGTACAGTCCACGCAGTCGAAATTACAAAAACTTTTGTGGAAGTCCATCTTGGGCTGCATAAAACCTTTTAAACCATAATCGAAAAAGGACGGTACGATAACGTTAGTTGGGCACGCACTAACACACAGATAACAGGCAATGCAGTTATCTGTAAAATGATCATATCCTACTGATCCGGGAGGGGTTACAGGCGATTCTGTGCCGGTTGGAATCAAACCGGGTTCTGCGGGTTTTCCTAATCCTTTTCCTTGTCCTAATCCTTTTCCTTTTCCTTGCCCTCTCCCTTTCCCATTTTGTCCCAATACAGGAATGCTGAGTATGGCAGCGCCCATGGTTAGCAAAAAGACTCTTTTCTCCCGGGCATTCTCATGGGTTAATTGTGAAATTTCGATAGAGCCGTTTGATGAGGAGCGGGTTTTCTGACCGGAAGGAAGAAAGTTTTTCCTGAAATACAAACCATTGTGGCTGCAACTGGAAAAACAGTTGAAACAACTGATGCACCTCGACGTGTCAACAGTTTTCTTTTTGCTGTCGATACATTCCGCCTTGCAAACCCTTTCACATTTTCCACATAGGGTGCAGGATCCTTCCTGAAAGGCGATCTGATATACAGGCTTGCGCGAAACAAGACTCAAAACCGCTCCCACAGGGCAAAGCGTATTGCAGAAAAGACGTCCGCGCATGGCACTCATCACAAAAATAACAGCAAAAATTCCTACGGATACCAAAACAACATCATAGGGAAGTGTTTGAGGCATCATCGGTCTTACAGAATAAATATCAAAACTTTCCAGAACCAGAGAAATACCATTGTTGACAGTACTTACAACAGGCTGTAGGAGGGTTACACTTATTTTACCGAAATTGGAATACGGATCAAGCAGATTGATCAAAAACAGACTGCCAAAAATCCAGAACAATATTGTAAGTGCCAATACTGAATACTGCAGAACATGGTTTTTGTTGGAATGATAAACAAAACGCCTTTTTTTCCTTGATTTAAAACGTCTTGAAATGGCAATAAAAGCATCCTGCAAGGTACCCATAGGACAAATAGAGGAACAATAAACCCTTCCAAAAAGAAATGTGAGTAGCAATACCAGCAAAAAACCCATGGCACCCACAACAAAAAACACAGTGAAAAATTTTAGGAGAGAGGGGAAAAACTGTAATTGCAAAAGAAATTGTGCCACAGGTTTTATACCCATACCACTAAAATCGAGGAAAAACAACAATAAAAATACAAAAATCAACACCGATACAACGATGCGGAATGTTCTTAAACGGGAAAGGTTCATTGATATTTAGTATAATATTAAAAAATGGGACTGCCGGCCATGATAATTCTTCAACAGGGCAAAAAAAGAGGGTATAGTAAGGATTTCTTTCAATCTATTTTCATGGAGAAACCGTTATTTTCTTTCGCATAAAAAAAATCATCTTATACCACCAGAATGTGCATTTTACCTATGACAGAATCAAAGGTAAACCCTTTGGATATTTTTGGATGAAAGGTCGGTTGAACCAATATTCATGCTGTTGGCTATCCTCAGGTATCCTATTTCTTCGGGCTTCTTCTCCCCGAAGGTTATGGTACTGGCGGTATCAACGGTAACAATATCGGAAGACACCAGCAAACTGTTCTTTTTTACCAGATCGGCCTGCGAAGTACCTCTGGGACCGTTTTGCGTCATGACCAACATGGCATCAACGATATTGAGATCGGGTGTGCGGAAAAGACAAAAATCGGCAATACACTGGTGCAAATCGTTGCGGTGCCAGAAACGACGATCGTAAACAATACCCATGAGGTTTTTCATGGCAATGGTGAGCGAAGTGGAACCATGATGTTTCAACACCGGTACATTGATAAATACATCTGAATCCAGGATCTGCTCATGCACTTTTGCTGTTTTGAGTTTTACGGCTCCGGGAATCGTTACCTCCCGGTAATTTCTTTCAAAATTTCCCGGCACCATTCTGCCGCCGGCTGCTTTCACTTTATCTTCAATGCCGCTGTTGGCATAAGAGCGTTCCCAATTATCGCAGGTATGATCAAATACAGATACGCTGGAAGCGCCTGCATCAATACAGTGCTTTACGATGGCTCCCACAAGGTCTGGGTTGGTATTGGCAGCTCTTTCAGGATTAACATCCCAACCAATATTGGGTTTCACAACCACCGATTGCCCGGGTTTTACCCATTGCGACATACCTCCCATTTCCTGCATCGACCGCTCAAACATCTCAACAACGTTTTCTCCTTTTATCGCTACAAGATCATAATTGCCTTTTACCGCTGCTTTTTCAGCACCAAATACGGATGAAATACTACCCAAACCACCCACTGCAACACCAGCTGTAGCACTGGCCAGCAAGCTATTTTTTATAAATTTTCTTCTTTTCATATCTTATGTATTTATATTTCTCTATGTAAACAAACTCAACTTTCTACTACAAATATAAGATTACTGCCATTAATATCTGCATTTTGCATGGAGTTCCTCTTCTAAAACGGTCAATTTATATTGATTTTAAATAAAAATAAGTTCGAAAACTCCGGATTTATGAATCAAACAAGCGTTTATCACCAAAAAACATCTGAGAATTTTTATAAGCAATGAAAATCAGAAAACTTTTGGCAACAAATTCTTTTATTGCTTACCTTTATCGTTCAAAAGCACAAATTTTACATGCAACCCAACGTTTTTAATCTATTGTCGAACCTCAAAAAAATGAGCTATGACCAAACTTTTTTCCCAAACCGGAATACTGATTTTTTTTGCCCTGACCTTGCTGTCGTGCCAACCTAAAAAAGGTCCTGAAGAAGCAGCCAATAAGTTTTTAACCCACATTGAAAAAGGAGAGTTTGAAGAAGCGTCTCAGTATGCGACCAAAGAAACGGGTCAGATACTCACCATGGCGGCCTCTTTTATGGAAGAAGAAGCACAGGAGCAAATGCCACACGAGGATCTTGTATGCATAACTGAGGAAGATCAGGCAAAATGCTCGTATAAAGTAGGTGATGAAACCGAAACCATTGATCTGGTAAAAGTTGACGGTGAATGGAAAGTACATTTGACAAAGGAATGACCTGCCTGGGTATTCCTGGTTAACCCGGAAAATAACTTTTACCATCTGTTAGCCAGCAAAGCTACCTCTGATTTGCAGCAGAAACCGAGCAAACCCAGGTCATTTTTTTCGGATGTAAAAGCAGGATTAATTTCCGTTGCTTTCACCCAAAGATTCTGAAATTGATTATACCAATTCAGTAAAGATGAACATTATCATTACCGGAACTTCCCGGGGTATCGGACACGAACTGTTATGGAGATTCGTGGAAGATGACAAGCATAAGATCATTGCATTGTCGCGAAACACATCAACGTTAACTGCATTCGAAAACGATCCATCGGTTCGCTATTTTTCTTTCGATATATCCGATGCAAATGATCATGAAAAGGTACTGACTGAAATTGATGCCTTTTTCGGTAACAAAGTGGATATTCTGATCAACAATGCCGGGGTTCTGATCAACAAACCTGCTTCCGGTCTTACCCCCGACGATTATGATCAAATGTTCAACACACATGTAAAAGGGGTATTTTTTCTGATTCAAAAAGTTTTACCTTTCCTTTCCCGGGGATCGCACATTGTGAATATAGGAAGTATGGGAGGATTCCAGGGAAGCAAAAAATTTGCCGGACTATCGCTTTATGCATCAAGCAAAGGAGCTTTAAGCATCCTCACAGAATGTCTGGCAGAAGAACTACAACCCCGGAAAATAAACGTGAACATGCTTTCATTGGGCGCTGTCAACACAGAAATGCTGCATGAGGCTTTCCACGGAAATGCAGAAGGAATGGATGCTAAAAAGTTAAGTGTTTTTATCAAAGATTTCGCTCAAAACGGGCAGCATCTTTTTAATGGAAAAAATATTCCGGTGGCTTCTTCAACTCCATGAATTTGTATATTTGCAGACCCAAACAAACCATCCATTCATATTTTACCAAACATGGATCAACCGACAAAACTTCACGAAAACATAGAGCACCCCGGCATCATCGAAAAAATAGAAAATGAACGCATCTGGGTGAAAATTCAACCCCAGTCGGCTTGCGGCAACTGCCACTCCAAATCCTATTGCGGAATGGCCGAATCAGCTGATAAAGTGATTGAAGTACAAAACCTGCAACCCGGAAAAATATGGCAACAAGGCGAAAGCGTAAAAATAGCGCTGCGCCGGTCGCTGGGATACAGGGCACTCTTCCTGGGTTACCTGCTTCCATTTCTTATTTTGATCGGATCATTGATCGTTACCCTAACGCTGCAAATCAACGAAGGATTGGCAGCAGGAATATCCATATTTTTACTCGTACCTTATTACGGTATGCTCTATATCAAAAAAGACGTGATCAGATCTTCCTTTCATTTTTTCATAAAACCCTGAAAAGCAAACCATGGGTTTCTTTGGTGTCTTATATCTATTGTCTCCATTCATTCCCCCCCTTATTCAATGTTCGCAGGAAAATCATGAGTTTTTCTGCTGACACGACAAACTATTTTATAAAGCGGGATCATGACAAGGTTCATTTGTTGATAATTTTATTAAAGCGGTTCTCGTTTTTTCCAACGAGAGAGCTCGCCAGCAATCATCTAATGCATTTCTGAGTATCTTGCCAATTTTAATCATGCGCGTGTGTATCAAAATTTTTGTCATGCTCGGTTCATCTGAGAAAAAAAACAATTCCGAATAAAGCCCAAACACGGAAAAGCTTCACTTCTAAGTTGTTAAGTAATTCACAACACTAAAATTTAGACAAATTCTAAATTAGGAATTAAAAACCTGAACAGCAAATCTTTCCAAGCATTTTTGATGCTGTAAATCTTAAATTTCCTTTATAAATAGCAATATAACAGGGTTAAAATTCATAACAAAAGTAGTTTGGTTTGATTAAGTTTTCTATTTTAGCTCTCATAACAACTTTATCTGAAAAGATAATCATCAAACATCCTTACATTAACAAAACACCATCCCGTGAATGAAATAACCCTCATATCAATCGTTTCTTTGGCAGCATTGGGAGGCATTGCTGCCATTATATTATATTTTGTAGCTCAAAAATTTAAGGTGATCGAAGACCCCCGCATCGACGAAGTAGCGGAAAAGCTGCCCGGTGCCAATTGTGGTGGTTGCGGATATGCCGGTTGCCGCGCCTTTGCCGAAGAGATTGTGCGCAAAGGTAGCCTTGATGGCATGAATTGCCCTCCTGGCGGTAACGAAGTCATGAAAGACATTGCTGATGTACTCGGCCTGGAAAGTACCGACCAGGACCCCACCATTGCTGTTGTAAGATGCTCTGGCAGCAAACAGCATGCCCCCGCTAAAGTGCATTTTGAAGGCCAAACGTCCTGTGCTTTTGCCCATCAGCTATTCTCAGGCGAAAGCGGATGCCCCAACGGATGTCTTGGATATGGCGACTGTGTAGCTTCCTGTGATTTCGATGCTATTTATATGGATGACCAAACAGGGTTGCCTGTGGTAAAAGACAATTGCGTTTCGTGCGGTGCTTGCGTGAAGGCTTGTCCGAGAAATATCATCGAACTGCGAAAACGCGGAAAAAAAGACCGACGGATTTTTGTTTCATGCATCAATACTGAAAAAGGCGGTGTTGCTAAAAAAAATTGCGAAGTGGCATGCATAGGATGCGGAAAATGTGTGAAAGAATGTAAATTTGATGCCATCCATTTCGAAAACAACCTGGCATATATAGACCCCAATAAGTGCACGCTATGCAGAAAATGTGCGCCTGTTTGCCCTACAAATGCAATTCATGAGTTGAATTTCACCCCCCGCAAAAAAAGACCGGAAACAGTTGAAAACACTGCCGGATAATCACAGTTGCAGAATTCAAAACGCTTTTATGAACCCCATAATGAAAAAGTAATTTGAAAACATTTAAACCTGGTGGTGTTCATCCACCCGAAAATAAATTATCAAAAAATGCTGTCATTAAAAACCTACCCGTTCCGGCCAATGTAACGGTACCCCTTTCACAGCATCTGGGAGTACCTGCCAGCCCGCTGGTTAAAAAAGGCGACGATGTTTTGGCCGGGCAACTCATTGCCAAAGGAGATGGTTTCATCTCTGCCAATATTCATTCGCCTGTAAGTGGCAAAGTGATGAAAATTGACAGTGTTCTGGAAACAAGTGGTTACAGAAAAAAATCCATTTTTATCAAATCAGACGGAGACCAGTGGGCCGAAGGGATAGACCTATCCAATGATCTGAAAAAAGAATGTCATCTCGAACCCGCGGAGATCGTGAAAAAAGTGAATGAAAGTGGCATTGTGGGTATGGGAGGAGCAACTTTCCCTTCACATGTAAAACTAATGACGCCCAAGGGTAAAAAAGCAGAATATCTGATCATCAATGGCGTTGAATGCGAGCCATATCTCACTTCTGATCACCGGCTCATGCTCGAAAAAGCAGAAGAAATACTGGTAGGTATCAGCATACAGATGAAAGCACTGGGCGTGGATAAAACCATTATCGGTATCGAGAACAACAAACCGGATGCAATCCTTAAGTTCAGAGAACATATCAAAGATTATCCCGGGATTTCTGTTGAAGGGCTAAAAGTAAAATACCCGCAGGGCGGAGAAAAACAGTTGATCAAAGCAGTTATCAACCGCGAGGTTCCTTCCGGAAAACTGCCCATTGAAGTGGGATGCGTGGTTCATAATGTAGGTACCTCATTCGCCGTTTACGAGGCAGTGCAAAAAAACAAACCACTTGTGGAGAGAATTGTAACGGTGTCGGGTACCGACCTGAAAGAACCTTCTAACTTCCGCGTTCGCATTGGTACCCCCGTGTCGGATCTCATAGAAGCTGCCGGGGGTATGCCCGAAAACACCGGTAAGATCGTCAATGGCGGCCCCATGATGGGAAAAGCACTTATGAATGCGGATGCCCCTGTTACCAAAGGGACAAGTGGTATCTTATTATTTCCTGACCAAGAGGCGCACCGAAAAACAGTCCGTGCCTGCATCAGATGTAGCCGCTGTGCATCCAAATGCCCTATGGGACTGGAGCCCTACCTTCTTGCTGTGCTTTCAGATCATGAAAACTTTGAACAATGTGAGAAAGAAAAGATCATGGATTGCATGGAGTGCGGTAGTTGTTTGTATATATGCCCGTCTGGTCGTCCGTTGCTGGATCAGATCAGAAGAGGAAAAACAGAAGTAGGTAAAATTATTCGTTCAAGACAATCATAAAATCAGATAATACTTATGAGCATTCTAACCATTTCGGGCTCACCCCATGTGCAGGCAGATGAATCGGTCAGTAAGATCATGTATGGGGTGGTATTCTCATTGATACCCGCTGCCCTGGTTTCATTCTATTTTTTTGGTCTGCCTGCCATCATGGTTACCATTACGGCAGTGGCATCCTGCATGTTTTTTGAGTATATCATGCAGAAATATCTGCTCAGGGGACCCGTAACGGTCAACGATGGTTCTGCCATGATCACCGGTATTTTACTTGCTTTTATTGTTCCGGCAAGTCTGCCTTTATGGATGGTGGTTATCGGATCGCTTGTTTCCATCGGGATGGGCAAAATGACCTTTGGTGGATTGGGTAAAAATGTATTCAACCCGGCGCTGGTTGGAAGGGTATTTCTGATGATATCATTTCCTGTTGACATGAATATGTACCCTGAACCTACTTCTTTCAGCACCCGCCTCACCGATGTTGTTACAGGCCCCACTCCCCTTGCCATTGTAAAAGAGGGAGCATCGCAGGGAGAAAATGTTTCAGAACTGGTCAGTCAGGTACCGGAATATACATCCATGATGATGGGGAATATGGGTGGCAGTATCGGGGAAATTTCTGCATTGGCAATTTTGCTCGGAGGATTATACATGCTTTTCAGAAACATCATCCGATGGGAAATACCTGTTGCCTACATAGGATCCTTTGTTTTACTGGCGGCCATTTTATGGCAGGTAGATCCACAATCATATGCCAACCCGCTATTTCACCTGGTTACCGGCGGACTGATGCTGGGTGCCATTTATATGGCAACCGATATGGTTACCAGCCCTATGAGCAGCATGGGGATGATCGTATATGGTATCGGATGCGGATTTCTGACCATCATCATCAGAACTTTTGGCGCCTACCCCGAAGGGGTCGCCTTTGCAATTCTGATCATGAATGCTTTTGTTCCGCTTATCAACAAAGGTTTTAAACCCAAAAGATTTGGAGAGGAGATAAAAAATGGCTAAAAAAGAATCAACATTTACAAGCATGGTGCTTACCTTAGTGATCATCACCACCATAGCGTCATTTGTTCTGGCTACGGTGTATAACCTTACGGCAGAACCCATTGCCAAATCACGACAGGCAAAAAGAACCAATGCCATCAGAGAAGTGCTCCCAGACTTTGACAGTTTAAGAACTGAAAACCATTTACCCCTGAATGGCGACGATTCACTTGAATTCAACTTCGCATACCAGGGGGAAGAACTGGTTGGCATTGCCATCAGCACCTATACCAACAAAGGATACTCGGGAGAAATAAGGGCAATGGTAGGACTGCAACCCAACGGGACCATCATTGATGTTGTGGCATTGCAGCACGCAGAAACTCCCGGCCTGGGTGATAAAATTGAGAAAAACAAAAGCGACTGGAGCAACCAGTTTCAGGGAAAAAACCCCGAAAATTTCGACCTGAAAGTAAAAAAAGACAATGGTGATGTGGATGCTATTACGGCTGCAACCATCACCTCCCGCGCCTATTGCGATGCCATTTCGCGAGCATATAATACCTATACAGAAAAAATTGACAAGCAAAATCAGGAAGGAGAACCCGTCTTATGAACCAATGGAAAAATTTCACCAAAGGATTTATCAAAGAAAATCCCGTTTTTATACTCCTGCTGGGTTTGTGCCCTGCCTTGGGGGTAACCACCTCTGCCATCAACGGACTGGGAATGGGACTGGCAACGACTTTTGTTCTGGTCAGCTCAAACATCGTGGTTTCACTGATCAAAAATTTCATCCCCGACAAAGTACGCATTCCCAGCTTTATTGTGATCATTGCCTCTTTTGTTACTGTGGTGGAACTAACCATGGAGGCCTATTTACCTTCGCTCTTTAATGCGCTGGGCTTGTTTATCCCTCTTATTGTGGTAAATTGCCTGGTGATGGGACGTGCAGAAGCATTTGCCAGCAAAAAGGATACCTTTAGTGCCATAATCGACGGACTGGGCATGGGACTGGGCTTTGCCCTGGCATTGACAATGCTGGGGGGATTGAGAGAATTGCTGGGTGCATACTCTTTTTTTGGTTATAAACTACTTCCCAATGCAGGTGATGGCATGCTTGTTTTTGTGCTTGCTCCTGGTGCATTTATCGGCATGGGGTATATGATCATTTTATTCAATTACATGAAAAAAAAGGTGTAATATCTTTTCATGATGGAGAGGTTATTCAGGAAATCATCCTTTTTGTTTTAAAAACCATCAACAACTAAATAAGAACAGACAAACAGAATATATAAACACATAACATCATGGAATATTTTGCAATTGTGATCGGTGCCATTTTTGTCAATAATATTGTTTTGGCACAATTTCTTGGTATTTGCCCTTATATGGGCGTATCATCAAAAGTATCCACCTCTGTGGGTATGTCGGGGGCAGTACTTTTTGTTATGACACTTTCCACCCTGGTAACCTTTATCATATACAATTATGTACTGGTTCCGTTTAATATAACGTTTCTGCAAACCATTACCTACATTTTGGTAATATCTTCTCTGGTGCAAATGGTGGAGATCATCCTCAAAAAGGTAAGCCCCGAGCTATACCAGGCATTGGGCATTTTTCTGCCACTGATAACAACCAATTGTGCCATTATGGGTGTGGCGATTCTTTCTGTGCAAACCGATTTCAATCTTCTTCAGGGTGTTATTTTTGCCATTTCGCACGCCATTGGGTTTTCACTGGCCATCATTTTATTTGCCGGCATACGCGAGCACCTGGAACTGATGGACCTGCCCAAAGCCATGCGCGGTGCTCCTGCCGCTCTTGTGGTAGCAGGCATACTGGCACTGGCATTCATGGGTTTTGCCGGATTGGTATAAATAGTGTAACATTCAGTTTCTACAGATATGATCCACCTCCCTCATAGAGAACAAAACATGATGATGAGCCGATAAAAAATGACAAAAGCACTCATTTTTTTCATAATGAGGAAGTTATATATGAGTCCAGTAAAAAAAGTATTTGTCCACAAATTTACACAAATTTACACGAATTTAATTGCCTGAAATTCAGCAATATAAAACAAAACAAAATTT
>CAYMLS010000149.1:0-11638 GCA_964390665.1 uncultured Bacteroidales bacterium
GACTGTAAATCTGTTGGCGAAGCCTTCGGAGGTTCGAATCCTCCTCCCCCCACAAATAATTAGCAAGCGGGAGTAGCTCATCCGGTAGAGCGACAGCCTTCCAAGCTGTAGGTGGCGGGTTCGAGTCCCGTCTTCCGCTCAACTTTTCCTTAAGTTAGGCCGACGTAGCTCAGGGGTAGAGCGCTTCCTTGGTAAGGAAGAGGTCACGGGTTCAATTCCCGTCGTTGGCTCAACATTCCGGTCAAAATTAACAATCAATGTAATCAAAATAAATTATTATTGAATCTCTTTTTTAAAATTTAAATACCAGTTAGATATGGCAAAAGAAAAATTCGTTCGTACTAAACCGCACGTGAATATTGGCACCATTGGTCACGTAGACCACGGTAAAACCACTCTCACCGCTGCAATCACACAAGTTTTGGCTGAAAAAGGATGGTCAGAAATCAGAAGTTTTGACTCCATCGACAATGCACCTGAAGAAAAAGAAAGAGGTATAACCATCAATACAGCACACGTTGAGTATGAGACGGAAAACCGTCACTATGCACACGTTGACTGTCCCGGTCACGCTGACTATGTGAAGAACATGGTTACAGGTGCTGCCCAGATGGACGGTGCTATTCTGGTTGTTGCAGCAACTGATGGCCCTATGCCACAAACACGTGAGCACATCCTCCTTGCACGTCAGGTAGGTGTTCCTCAATTGGTTGTTTTCATGAATAAAGTCGACCTTGTTGACGACGAAGAACTTTTGGAACTGGTTGAAATGGAGATCAGAGAATTGTTATCTTTCTACGAATTTGACGGTGACAACATTCCTGTGATCCAGGGATCTGCATTAGGTGGTCTCAACAACGAACCCAAATGGGTGGAAAAAATTCTCGAACTGATGAACGCAGTGGATGATTATATTCCCAACCCTGTTCGTGCGGTAGATAAAGATTTTCTGATGCCCGTTGAAGACGTTTTCTCTATTACAGGTAGAGGTACAGTAGCAACCGGTAGAATTGAAAGCGGTGTGATCAATAGCGGTGACCCTGTGGAAATCATTGGTATGGGTGCAGAAAAACTCAAATCAGTTGTTACAGGTGTTGAAATGTTCCGCAAGATCCTCGATCGCGGAGAAGCTGGAGACAATACAGGGTTGCTCCTCAGAGGTATCGATAAAAAAGAGATCTCTCGTGGTATGGTAATCGTAAAACCTGGTTCTGTAACTCCACACAAAAAATTCAAAGCAGAGGTTTATATTCTTAAGAAAGAAGAAGGTGGTCGTCATACTCCATTCCATGACAAATATCGTCCACAATTCTTCTTCCGTACAACAGACGTTACAGGAGAAATTTACCTCCCGGAAGGCGTAGAAATGTGTATGCCTGGTGATAACCTTACCATCAGAGTTGAACTGATCGCTGACATTGCCATGGATAAAGGACTTAGGTTTGCTATCCGGGAAGGCGGAAGAACAGTTGGTGCTGGTCAGGTAACTGAAATTTTAGAATAACAGTTTTAGAACAGAATACAAACAAAGGGAGGAATGAAACAAAAATTCCTCCCTTTTCACCAACGGGTGTAGCTCAATTGGTAGAGTAGCGGTCTCCAAAACCGTTGGTTGAGGGTTCGACTCCTTCCACCCGTGCAAATATTAGAATGTTTGGCATTTGATATGAATAGAAATATTCTTGATGTGAGCAAGAAGTTCTGTTTATATCATTTAAAGTTTAATAACCAATGAAGAAAATTGTAAATTATTTCAAGGAAACCTACGACGAACTAATCCATAAAGTTTCCTGGCCAAGCTGGAGTGAACTGCAAAACAGCGCAGTTGTTGTATCCGTTGCTTCCCTTATAATCGCGGTCGTGGTTTATTTGATGGATATAACTTTTAACTCTGTACTTCAGGAACTATACAAATTATTTTTGTAAAAACTGTTGAGCAGTGAATAGTGTTCCGAAGTATTCTAATATTCTTATTCTTCTTAAATCAATTACAAAAAAAAACGGGAAAATTTCTTTTCTTGAACAGGTATGAGTGAGCAGGTAAAAAAGTGGTATGTAGTCAGGGCCGTGAGTGGAAGCGAAAAAAAAGTGAAGCAACTCATCGAAAGCGAGATCAATCGTTTAGGCATGAATGAATATGTATCACAAGTACTTATTCCCATCGAAAAAGTTTATCAGGTACGTAAAGGTAAAAAGATCAGTGCGGAGCGTAACTACTTTCCGGGTTATGTGCTTATTGAAGCAGCATTAACGGGAGAAGTTCCACACGTCATCAAAAATATACCCGGCGTATTGAATTTTCTGGGATCAGGAGGTGAACCCACCGCACTACGCGAATCAGAGGTGAACCGGATTCTGGGTAAAGTAGATGAGCTATCTGAGAAAGATGAAGAAATCAACATTCCGTTCATCAAGGGTGAAACAGTAAAAGTTACAGATGGCCCCTTCAGTAGTTTTACGGGTGTGATTGAAGAAATCAACGAAGAGAAGAAAAAACTGAAGGTAATGGTGAAGATTTTCGGAAGAAAAACACCACTGGAATTAAGTTTCATGCAAGTTGAAAAGGAATAAACAAAACCCGTGTTTACAGGTAATTAGATTTTGTTTCGATCTCCTAAATTTTTAAATTTTTAGAAATGGCAAAAGAAGTTAGTGCGCTTATAAAATTGCAAATAAAAGGAGGAGCCGCAAATCCATCTCCACCTGTTGGGCCTGCATTAGGTGCAAAGGGTGTGAACATAATGGAATTTTGCAAGCAATTTAACGCCCGTACGCAGGACAAAGCCGGTAAAATTATACCCGTTATTATTACAGTATACAAAGACAAGTCTTTTGTATTCGTAATAAAAACACCTCCTGTTGCAGTACAACTGCGCGAAGCAGCTAAAATTAAGTCCGGATCTGCCGAACCCAACAGGGTGAAGGTAGCTACCATCACGTGGGATCAGGTTAAAACCATAGGTGAAGATAAAATGCCGGATCTTAACTGCTTTACTGTAGAATCTGCAATGAGAATGGTTGCCGGTACTGCCAGAAGCATGGGAATAAAAATCAAAGGTAATCCCCCTTTCTGAATTCCTGAATTCAATTGAATCATTATTAAATGAGTAAATATCAGGAAATTTATAATTATTAAAAGCTAATCGGAATCATAAAATGGCTAAATTAACGAAAAATCAAAAAGAGGCTTTAGCTAAGTTTGACAAAAGCACTGTTTACCCTCTTATTGAAGCAGCAGATATGGTAAAGCAAATTACCTATACCAAATTTGATGCTTCGGTAGATCTTGACATCAGACTGGGTGTGGATCCGCGAAAAGCCAATCAAATGGTACGTGGAATCGTAACCCTGCCGCATGGAACAGGAAAAACAGTTCGTGTACTTGTTTTATGTACACCAGAAAAAGAAGAAGAAGCAAAAGCCGCCGGTGCTGATTACGTTGGTTTGGATGAATACGTTGATAAGATCAAAGGCGGATGGACAGACGTGGACGTAGTAATTACAATGCCCAGTGTGATGCCTAAAGTAGGAGCATTGGGCCGTATTTTGGGTCCGCGTGGTTTAATGCCCAACCCCAAAGCCGGAACAGTAACCATGGACATTGGTAAAGCTGTTCAGGAAGTGAAGGGCGGTAAAATTGACTTTAAAGTAGATAAATTTGGTATTATACACGCTTCCATCGGTAAAATATCTTTTGACAAAGATAAAATTGCCGATAATGCCAAAGAACTTATCCAAACAATCATCAAACTTAAACCTGCTGCAGCAAAGGGAACTTACGTACGAAGTATTTTCTTATCAAGTACAATGAGCCCTGGCATAGCAGTAGAACCCAAATCAGTAACATTATAAACCTTGTAGCATATGATCACCAAAAATGGTTTTATGCATAAAAGACGGTGAAACTTATGAAAAAAGATGACAAATTTCAGGTTATTGAGTCGCTCACCGAAAAGCTGAAAAATAACGAAATTTTTTATTTTACAGACACTTCTGAATTAAAGGTTGAAACAATCAACAACCTCAGAAGGTTATGTTTTAAAAGGAATGTTTCTATGGAGGTGGTTAAAAACACCTTACTGAGAAAAGCCATGGAAAAATCGGAAAAGGATTTTGAACCCCTTTTCGATGTGCTGAAAGGCCCCACCTCCATGATGATATCAGATACAGGAAATATTCCGGCAAAACTGATCAAAGAATTTCGCAAAAACAGCCCAAAGCCAATATTAAAAGGTGCTTACATAGAAGAATCTATTTATATTGGAGAGCAACAACTTGATGTTTTAGAAAGCATTAAAAGTAAAGACGAGCTTATCGGTGATATTATCGGCTTATTGCAATCACCTGCAAATAATGTTGTTTCAGCTCTTAAATCAGGAGGAAACACACTGGCAGGACTTATAAAAACTCTTTCAGAAAAAGAGGGATAATTAAACAGAAAAGTAAAAATTTAGAAACCCAATTAAAAATCCTATAAAAATGGCAGATTTAAAATCTTTCGCAGAACAATTAGTAAACCTTACTGTTAAGGAAGTAAATGAATTGGCTCAGATACTTAAAGATGAGTATGGTATAGAGCCCGCAGCAGCACCCGTTGCCGTTGCTGCAGCAGGTGCAGGCGCAGATGCAGGTGAAGCACAGGAAGAACAAACCGAATTTGATGTAATCCTCAAAGCTCCTGGTTCTTCTAAACTTGCCGTAGTAAAACTTGTTAAAGAACTTACAAGCTTAGGTCTCAAAGAGGCAAAAGAACTCGTTGACAGTGCACCGAAAGCAGTGAAAGAACAAGTTACAAAAGATGAAGCCGAATCTCTACAAAAGCAACTTGAAGAGGCCGGTGCAGAGGTTGAAGTAAAATAACTTTTTTATTAAACATCTGTTGGATTAGACTTCTGCCGAATTTTTATTCGCTGTGGAGGTCTAATCTTTATTGTTTTATTTACATTGATTATCCTTTTGTTTCATTAACAACAAAAAATTTCACACCTTGGTTCCTACAAAAACAAACAAACAAAGATTTGACTTCGGATCGTTTACAAGGCATTTTGCTTATCCCGATTTTCTTGAAGTTCAGGTCAAATCATTTCAGGATTTTTTCCAATTGGAAACCACTCCGGAAAACAGAAAAAATGAAGGACTTTTTAAGGTTTTCGCTGAAAACTTCCCGATTTCTGACGCCAGAAATAATTTTGTCCTTGAATTCCTGGATTATTTTATCGATCCTCCCAAATACTCTATTGAAGAATGCATCGAAAGAGGTCTCACTTACAGTGTACCGCTTAAAGCAAAACTAAAATTATATTGTACAGACCCCGAACACGAAGATTTTGAAACAATCATTCAGGATGTTTACCTGGGTACCATTCCTTACATGACACCGAAAGGAACCTTTGTCATCAATGGTGCGGAAAGAGTCGTTGTTTCTCAGTTGCACCGCTCACCCGGGGTATTCTTCGGAACCAGTTTTCACGCCAATGGTACACAACTTTACAGTGCCAGAATTATTCCTTTTAAAGGTTCATGGATCGAGTTTGCCACCGACATTAACAATGTGATGTATGCATATATAGACAGAAAGAAAAAACTTCCTGTTACCACATTGCTGCGCGCTATTGGTTATGAAAGCGATAAAGAGATACTCGAAATATTTAATCTCGCCGACGAGGTCAAAGTAAGTAAAACCGGATTAAAAAAAGTTGTCGGTCGTAAATTGGCTGCCCGTGTTCTCAGATCATGGATCGAGGATTTTGTAGATGAAGATACCGGAGAAGTTGTATCTCTGGAAAGGACAGAGGTGATCATTGACCGCGAAACAATTCTTGAAAACGAACATATAGAACCCATTATTGAATCAGGTGTAAAAACAATCATTCTGCACAAAGAAGACATCAATCTCAATGATTATTCATTGATATACAATACACTGCAGAAAGACACCACCAATTCGGAAAAAGAAGCCGTTGAATTTATTTATCGTCTGCTTAGAAATGCCGATCCACCCGATGATGAAACAGCAAGGGGTATGATTGAAAAGCTTTTCTTTTCAGACAAAAGATATGACCTCGGAGATGTGGGAAGATACCGTATCAATAAGAAATTGATGCTCAACACCGAAATGGATATCCGGGTTCTCACAAAAGAAGACATTATCAGTATTGTAAAATACCTGATAGAACTTGTAAATGCCAAAGCCGATGTGGATGATATTGACCACCTGAGCAACAGGAGGGTACGTACCGTTGGCGAACAATTATATGCCCAGTTTGGTGTGGGACTTGCCCGTATGGCCAGAACCATCAGGGAAAGGATGAATGTAAGAGATAACGAAGTCTTTGCGCCAACTGATCTGATCAATGCAAAAACGCTTTCTTCGGTTATCAATTCATTTTTTGGTACCAACCAATTATCTCAGTTTATGGATCAAACCAATCCATTGGCGGAGTTAACCCATAAAAGAAGAATGTCTGCATTGGGACCCGGCGGTTTGTCTCGCGAAAGAGCAGGGTTTGAGGTTAGAGACGTCCACTTTACTCACTATGGAAGGCTTTGTACCATTGAAACACCTGAAGGACCCAATATCGGACTTATATCATCCCTTTGTGTTTATGCAAAAGTAAACGAACTGGGATTTATAGAAACTCCCTATTTTAAAGTTGATGAAGGAAAGGTGGATTTTAAGAATCCACCGGTATATCTTTCTGCTGAAGAAGAAGAAGAGAATATTATCAGTCAGGCCACTACCGACGTTGGTGATGATGGTTCTTTTGACCATGAACTTATCAAAGCAAGATTTCAGGCTGATTATCCCATCGTGGAACCCGAAAAGGTAAAACTGATGGATGTGGCTCCCAACCAGATCGCCTCCATTGCAGCATCATTAATCCCCTTTCTGGAACATGATGATGCCAACCGGGCCCTGATGGGAAGTAACATGATGCGTCAGGCGGTTCCTCTGCTCAATCCGGAGTCACCTATTGTAGGTACAGGTCTGGAAGCAAAAGTAGCTCAGGATTCAAGAGTATTACTGCATGCAGAAGGAGATGGCATCGTTGAGTATGTTGACGCACGTGAAATTGTGATCAGATATTCAAGAAGTGATGAAGAAAAACTCGTTAGTTTTGAAGATGATGTAAGAAAGTATAATCTTATCAAATTTGCCAAAACCAACCAGAATACATGTATAAACCTTCGCCCAACTGTTTCAAAAGGACAAAAGGTAGAAAAGGGGCAATTACTCTGTGAGGGTTATGCTACCAAGGATGGTGAACTGGCAATCGGACGAAACCTGAAAGTGGCATTCATGCCCTGGAAAGGATATAACTTTGAAGATGCTATTGTGATCTCCGAAAAAATCGTGAGAAATGACATTTTCACTTCTATACATATTGAGGAGTTTTCACTTGATGTTAGGGATACCAAAAGAGGTGTTGAGGAACTAACCAGCGATATTCCGAATGTAAGCGCCGATGCCATTAAAGATCTGGATGAATACGGGTTGATAAGAATTGGTGCTGAAATCAATGAAGGAGATATTCTTATTGGTAAAATCACTCCCAAAGGAGAAACAGATCCCACCCCGGAAGAGAAATTACTGAGAGCCATCTTTGGAGATAAAGCAGGTGATGTGAAAGATGCTTCCCTGAAAGCACCTCCTTCAACCAAAGGGGTTGTGATCGATAAAAAACTTTTCTCTCGTGTCATCAAAGACAAGAAAGCAAAAACCAAAGAAAAGATAGTTATAGAAAAACTGGATGACGAATTCAATCGCGAAATAGCAGAATTGAAGTCGAAGCTTGTAGACAAACTGATCGTTCTGGTTAGCGGAAAAACGTCTCAGGGAGTAACCAACAGTTTGAAAGAAGTGGTTGTGCCCAAAGGTACCAAGTATACCCAGAAAATACTTCAAAACATTGATTATGCGATCATCAACCCCAACAATTGGACAACAGATAAGCAGAAGAATGATTTGATCAAGGAATTATTGCATAATTACTCAATCAAGTATAAAGATATCCTGGGAACTTATAATCGCAAAAAATTCACTGCCACGGTAGGAGACGAACTTCCCACAGGAATTGTACAGTTGGCAAAAATATATTTGGCCAAAAAACGCAAGCTGAAAGTGGGTGATAAAATGGCAGGTCGTCACGGAAACAAGGGTATTGTTGCCAAGATCGTAAGACAGGAAGATATGCCATTTCTGGAGGACGGAACACCCGTAGATATTGTATTAAACCCGCTGGGTGTACCTTCACGTATGAACCTGGGACAGATCTACGAAACAGTGCTGGGTTGGGCAGGAGAAAAACTGGGAGAAAAATACGCCACACCTATTTTTGATGGTGCCCACATTGATCAAATCAACGAATTGATGAGGAAAGCAGGATTGCCCGATAATGGAAAGGTATACCTGTACGATGGAGGCACAGGAGAAAGATTTGACCAACCCGCCACAGTAGGAATTATTTATATGCTGAAACTGGGTCATATGGTTGACGATAAAATGCATGCACGTTCCATCGGACCTTACTCATTAATTACGCAGCAACCATTGGGTGGTAAAGCTCAGTTTGGTGGTCAGCGTTTTGGTGAGATGGAAGTTTGGGCATTGGAAGCATTTGGTGCTGCCAACATACTTCAGGAAATTCTTACCGTAAAATCAGACGATGTAATTGGACGCGCCAAAGCTTACGAAACCATTGTGAAGGGCGACAATATGCCAACACCTGGTATTCCTGAGTCATTTAACGTTCTGGTTCACGAACTCCGCGGACTTGGACTGGACATCAAGTTTGAATAATTCAATAATTTTATTTTGGTACAAGTACCTGATGTAAAAACAAAAGGTGCTGCAAAATAAAGTTTTATTTTAGTTTAAGGATTCATTTATTCAATATTTATATCAATGGCTTTTAGAAAAGAATCAAATGTAAAAAGCAATTTTTCGCAAATAACAATTAGCCTTGCTTCCCCCGAATCCGTACTCGAAAGATCACATGGAGAGGTAACCAAGCCCGAAACCATCAATTACAGAACATACAAGCCTGAACGTGATGGTTTGTTCTGTGAAAGAATTTTCGGACCGGTAAAAGATTGGGAATGTCATTGTGGAAAATACAAAAGAATACGTTATAAAGGAATTGTTTGCGACAGATGTGGAGTTGAAGTAACAGAAAAGAAAGTTAGAAGAGAAAGAATGGGCCACATTAAGCTTGTGGTTCCTGTTGCGCATATCTGGTTTTTCAGGTCATTACCCAACAAAATTGGTTATTTGCTGGGATTACCTACCAAAAAACTGGATCAGATCATTTATTACGAACGTTATATTATTGTTAATCCTGGTGCTGTTGCCGGAGAATACAACCAGCTTGATTTTCTTACCGAAGAGGAGTATTTTAATATCCTGGAAACCCTCCCAAAAGATAATCAACTTCTGGAGGATGATGATCCCAACAAATTCATCGCCATGATGGGTGCAGAAGCTTTAAAAGAGTTGCTCGTGCGTTTGGATTTGGATCAGTTGTCTTACGATTTAAGACATAAGGCAAACACCGAAACATCCCAGCAAAGGAAAGCAGATGCCCTGAAAAGATTGCAGGTTGTGGAGGCTTTTCGCGAAGCACAATCCAGAATGGAAAATCATCCCGAATGGATGATCATTGATGTGGTTCCGGTAATTCCCCCGGAACTCCGCCCTCTTGTGCCCCTGGACGGTGGAAGATTTGCAACAAGCGATCTGAATGATTTGTACAGAAGGGTTATCATAAGAAACAACCGCTTAAAAAGACTTATTGAAATAAAGGCACCCGACGTGATCCTTAGGAACGAAAAAAGGATGCTTCAGGAAGCAGTGGATTCTCTTTTTGATAATTCAAGAAAAACCAATGCCGTAAAAACCGAATCTAACCGCCCCTTAAAGTCGCTTAGCGATAGTTTAAAAGGAAAGCAAGGAAGATTTCGTCAAAACTTATTGGGAAAAAG
Organism: uncultured Bacteroidales bacterium; assembly: GCA_964390665.1. GTDB lineage: Bacteria > Bacteroidota > Bacteroidia > Bacteroidales > UBA7960 > SKVR01. The sequence goes on from CAYMLS010000149.1 coordinate 9,982, forward strand.
GGTTGACTATTCAGCACGTTCGGTAATCGTTGTAGGACCAGAACTCAAACTCCATGAGTGCGGTATTCCAAAGGAAATGGCTTCAGAGTTATTCAAGCCATTTATTATCCGCAAAATGCTGGAAAGAGGCATTGTGAAAACCGTAAAATCAGCCAAGAAGATCGTTGACAGAAAAGATCCTGTTGTTTGGGATATTCTTGAAAATGTATTGAAAGGACACCCGGTTTTGCTAAACCGTGCCCCTACCCTGCACAGATTAGGAATTCAGGCATTTCAGCCAAAACTTATAGAAGGTAAAGCAATACAGTTGCACCCACTGGTATGTACAGCATTTAACGCTGACTTTGATGGTGACCAGATGGCTGTTCATGTTCCTTTAGGAAATGCAGCAATCCTGGAAGCACAATTGCTTATGCTTGCCTCTCATAATATCTTAAACCCCGCAAACGGTGCCCCCATTGCAGTTCCATCCCAGGATATGGTTTTGGGATTGTACTATATGACCAAAGCAAGAAAAAGCATACCCGAACATCCCGTAAAAGGTGAAGGTCGTGTATTTTATGGAGCAGATGAAGTCAATATTGCATACAATGAGAAAGCATTGGATCTGCATGCCATTATAAAAGTAAAGGCAAAAGTAAAAGAAGATGGTAAACTGGTTGAAAAACTCATAGAAACAACCACCGGAAGAGTACTTTTCAATGAAGTAGTTCCGGAGGAGTATGGTTATGTTAATCAGTTGCTTACCAAAAAGGCATTGCGTGATATCATTGGTGGTATCATGAAAGTTACAGGAATAGCATCAACATCAAACTTTCTCGATGCCATCAAAGACCTTGGTTTTACCATGGCGTTCAGAGGTGGATTATCCTTTAACCTTGGTGATATTATTGTACCTGAGGAGAAAAAGATTCTCATTGATGATGCAAACATGCAGGTAGATGAAGTTAGAGGAAACTACAGCATGGGTTTTATCACCAATAACGAACGTTATAATCAGATCATTGACATTTGGACACATACCAATGCCAAGCTCACCAAAGTCCTGATTGATAAAACAACAAGCGATAATCAGGGTTTTAATCCTGTTTATATGATGCTTGACTCTGGAGCAAGGGGTTCGAAGGAACAGATCCGCCAGTTATCAGGCATGCGTGGTTTGATGGCAAAACCGCAGAAATCAGGCGCCAAGGGAGGTGAAATTATTGAAAATCCCATTCTTTCAAACTTTAAAGAAGGATTGTCGGTGATGGAATATTTCATTTCCACGCACGGTGCACGTAAAGGTTTGGCGGATACAGCACTTAAAACCGCCGATGCCGGTTATCTTACACGAAGACTTGTGGATGTTTCACAGGATGTGATTGTTACAGAAGCAGATTGTGGCACCCTACGTGGATTGACTGCAACGGCACTGAAAAATAATGAAGAAACTGTTGAAACCTTGTTTGACAGGATCCTTGGACGTACAGCACTTCAGGATGTACCTGATCCTACCACCGGTGAGATCATCGTACACGCAGGTGAAGAACTGACAGAAGAATTGTGCGAAATCATAGAAAAATCACCCATAGAAGCAGTGGAGATCCGCTCGGTTCTAACATGTGAATCCAAACATGGTGTATGTGCCAAGTGTTACGGACGAAACCTGGCATCC
>CAYMLS010000150.1:0-11564 GCA_964390665.1 uncultured Bacteroidales bacterium
CAAGGGTTAACAGAGTTTATCCAGACAAAGAGTTCGGTTACATCATAGACTATTATGGTGTGATTGAAAATTTGGATGACGCTTTATTGATGTATTCGTCATTTGAAGATTTTGATGCAGATGATTTAGAAGGCACTTTGGTTAATATCAATGAAGAAATTAAAAAGCTTCCCCAAAAGCACTCCGAACTGTGGGATATTTTCAAATCGGTTGCCAATAAACGTGATGCCGAAGCTTACCAAATCTTATTAAAGGACGAAGCAATACGAGTTGTTTTTTACGACAAACTGGCTTTTTATGCGAAGGCTTTAAAACTTGCTCTCTCTTCAATGCAATTTCACAAAGATGTTGAAGAGAAAACGATTAATCGTTACAAAGAAGATTTGACCATGTTTATGAAACTCCGAATAGCAGTGGTTGAAAGATATTCTGATGCAGTAGATTACAAACAATATGAAGGACAAATCCAGAAACTAATTGACACACATATTACAACAGAAAATGCGGAAGTCATTACCGAATTAGTAAATATTTTTGACAAAGAAAAATTCCAGCAAGAGGTAGAAAACACAACAGGTAAAGCAGCAAAAGCAGATAAAATAGCGAGCCGTACAGCTAAACATATTTCAGAAAAGATGGATGAAGACCCCGCATTTTACAAGAAATTTTCTGAACTAATAAAAGAAACAATTGCCGATTATGAAGCCAAAAGAATTGATGAAGCTCAGTATCTAAGCAGAGTACAGGAAATTATGGAAAATGTTTTGGCACATACCGATAATGACATTCCTGAAGAAATTAGGGATAAAGATGTCGCAAAAGCATTTTATGGTTTGACATTGGATTCTTTAGATGATAAAATACAGGATAAGGTTGTTAAAACTCAAATATCTGTTCAAACGGCGTTAAAGATAGATGAATTAATAAAACATGCTGTATTGGAAAATAATCATCCCATTGTTGATTGGCAATCTAAATCAAACATTACCGGAAAGCTTCAAATTGAAATAGGTGATTATTTGATTGATGAAGTAAGAGACAAATACAATATCAGCCTTTCATTTGGGGAAATGGATGAGATTGCAAATAAGTGTATTGAGGTAGCTAAACTACGTTATAAATAATGGATACGTCAATTCAATTTGGTAGCAAAAAGATAGATTTTCAAGTAGAATTCTCTACTAGAAAAACTTTAGGAATTACAGTAACTCCTGAAATGGATGTATTGGTTAAAGCTCCAGTTGATAGTTCTATTGAAAAAATCAAAGAAAAGCTTTTAAAAAAGGCTGCATGGATAATAAAACAGCAAAGTTTCTTTCTTTCATTTCAACCAAAAACTCCTCCGCGCAAGTATGTTGGAGGAGAAACTCATATGTATTTAGGCAGACAATATCTTTTAAAAATTGAATCTGGCAAAAAGGATTCTGTAAAATTGAAAGGTAAATACATTGTAGTGCAAACCTCAGATAAAACAAGGGTTAAAGGATTAGTAAAAGATTGGTATTTGGCTCATGCAAAAACAAAATTTAAAGAAATAGCAGAACCATTAATCCTGAAATTCAAAAGGCACAAAATAGAACCGGAATCTATAGTTTTTAGAGATATGCCAACTCGTTGGGGCAGTTGCACTCCAAAAGGAAAAATCATATTGAATCCTGAGTTAATAAAAGCACCAAGAGGTTGTATTGAATATGTAATTATACATGAACTATGTCATTTGATTTATCACGACCATACACGAAAGTTCATTGATTTACAGACTAAGGAAATGCCTGATTGGGAAAAGTGGAAAATGAAATTAGAAAACTTGTTAGCCTGAAGAAAGAGCCAACCCAATTTGTAAGCATTCCGAATGCTTTCGGGACCAAAGCCCCACAATCCAACGCTAAATCCAAAGCTTTGTCAAAGAGCTTCCAAAGCCAACCCTTTTTGCCCACAGGGCATTGGGATTGCCGACGCTCAAAAAAACAAAATAAATTTGTGCTTCGTAGATAGATTAGTGCGGTTTGATAGCATGATGATTATATATGTAAATGATTGATTATTAAGTAGAAATGAATGAACACCAGCATACAACACGCAATATACGTAAGCCGGGGATTGTGGGTACATTATTCTTTTGTACATTTACTCAAAATTGTAACGGTTTGATAAGTTGGAGCTTCGAAATCCCGGCCTCCGCATATTGCCAACCGTTGTGTGCAACCATACTGGCGCAATAACCCTTAATTTGGCTAACTGAAAAAAAGATATGGAGAAAAAAGAAATACATAATTACCCTGGCATTAAACAAAGTTGGGGCATTTTAGGAATATTAATATTTTCAACATTTTTTTTCATTCCAATTCTTTTCCTGCCAGAAAAGATTATAGGTGAAGAGTTTTCTTTTTTGGCATATTATATTTTGGCATTAGGAGTACCCCTATTGATTATTCATCTAATAAGAAAAAGAAAGACAGGAATTGCTGGCTACAAATTTGGCCTAACACCATTCAAAATCATTGGATTATCAGTTATCGCAATAGTCGCATTAGATTTAGGACTGGTTTTACCAATAATAAGTTTAATTCCAACCAATGATTTTGTGGATAAATTTTTTCTCAATTTTGTAAATGAAGACAGTCTATTAATTTCTTCAATCACTATTGTAATTGCTGCACCCATTCTTGAAGAATTTATATTTAGGGGCATAATTTTAGACGGGCTGCTAAAAAGATATTCTCCTCTTAAATCCATTATATTTTCCAGTATGCTATTTGGTATTATTCATTTAAATCCATGGCAATTTGTAAGTGCTTTTTCCTTAGGCCTTATCGCAGGCTGGGTTTATTATAAGACGGCGAACCTGACTCTGCCCATCTTGATGCATTTTGCAAGTAACTTTTTTGCAATACTAGCCGGCCATTTTTCTGATGACCCAATGCTTCAAAATCAAACATTAATTGAATATTACGGTGGAATTTTTTATTTCATAATAATTATTTTAGGCGCATTAACCATTGCGTCAATATCCATAATTATGCTAAGTAAGTATTTCTCTAAAAATCCTATAAAATGGCAGCACACAACACGCTATACCTGATCTCGTTATTGTCAACGAGACGGTCGCAGTGCAAGTTTTGAGGTTTCTGCTTCGCGTTATCTTCCGTCTCGGGGGATAGTTTAGCAGCCCGTAATCCGCTATCCTGTCTCAATTGAGTGCAACCAAAACAATGAAAAATGAATCAATATACCCGGATAAAAAGTTTTATATTAAAAATCATACCTAAAAAGTTTTTGATTCGCTACGAGTCCCTATTTAGAAACATTTATTTCTTGAAATTTAAAGGTAATAATTACACTTACAATATATGTAATAGTGGTTTGCGCTCTTTTATAGAGATTAAGGATGATAAATTGTGTCCGAGATGTGGGAGTTTGCAACGAACAAGAAGGTTATGGCAAATCATTGAAAGTGAATTTAACAATAGAGAACAAAATATTCTTGATTTCTCGCCGTCAAGAAATATTTACAGAATAATGAAGAAGAATTTTAACTACTATATAAGTTCTGATTTATCTGGAGATTTTATTTCTGACGTTGCCTACAACATAAAACAAATCGACTGTAAACCACATGAATTTGATTTAATCATATGCTATCATATACTTGAACATATTGATGATGATTTAAAAGCCATGAAAGAACTAATGCGAGTTCTTAAAAAAGGAGGATGTTGCATAATTCAAACACCATATAAAGAGGGTGAGATATACGAAAATGCAGACATAATATTACCGAAAGAGCGTGAAAAACACTTTGGGCAATCTGATCATGTGAGAATTTATTCGATAAATGGTTTGAAAAGCAGATTAGAAAGGGTTGGGTTTAAAGTTGAAATTCGACACTATAAAGAAGAATGTGATAATTACAGAGGGTTCTCAACGGAAGAAACTATTTTAATGTGTGAAAAAAATTAAAGTAGCACACTATGAACAGGAATATAACCAGATAACCCGTTTGCAAAACCCGGCAAATGTTTCCGGTTGAACCAAATTCAACCAGTCTCAGGACAATTTCCGCCCGGTTTCTTATTGCCGGGGTGCTTGCACGAAAACGCCCATTGCCCATTGCTGTGTTAAGTTTGCATTCAAAACATTCATCATCGCCGGAGCAAGAACCGGAACATTGCCATAAATCCTGAATAATAACAAGGATTTAGCGCTCCCGCTAAGCTGAAGCGCAGCAAAGATATTGTAGTCAGATTAACGGATCTGCAATAAAATCTGCTGCGCTGCAATAACCTTAACGATTTAACATCAATGGGTTTTACCGGACAGGGATGAAATCTGCTAAGTTCTTGAAAACAAGCTTTTCTGACCAGTTTTTACCCACCACCGAAACTGATTGCATTTTTTTCCGGGATAAAGCATTTTCAAAAGAGCGTTAGTCTTTTGGCTCTGGTCTTCTGTATCTTACAGGCGGTTCGGGTTCAGGTTTAAGTTCAATGGCCTCTGTTTCGAGAAGTCTTAAAACCTCTTCCACTGCTCTTTCCAGTTGGGGATCGTTGCCATTGATCACTTCTGCAGGGTTTTGTTCAATGGTAATGTCGGGAGCCACACCTTCTGCTTCTACTGCCCAGTTTCCTTCCGTATCAAAGAATCCTCCGCGGGGTGCCATCATTCGTCCTCCATCAATAAAAGAAGGGGTATCCCAGATACCAACCAGTCCGCCCCAGGTGGTTGTACCGATCATGGGTCCGAGTTCTGATTTGCGGAACATATATGGTAGAAGATCCCCTCCGGAACCTGCACGCTCGTTGATAAGCATTACTTTGGGTCCCCAGATACCCGCCATGGGAGTGGTGAAAGGTACGCGGTCGGCTGCTTTGGAATTGAAATATCCCTGGAGTTTACGAGACATTACATCGATCATATAATCGGCGGCAGAGCCACCACCATTGTTTCTTTCATCCACAATAACCCCCATTTTGTCCTGTTGGGCAAAATAGTATCGGTTGAAAAACTGGTAGCCCAATCCACTGGTATTGGGTACATATACATAAGCAATCTGACCATCGGTCGCCTCATCTACTTTTCTGCGGTTGCTTTCCACCCAGTCCATCATGCGCAATCGGTATTCATTGGTTACGGGAACAACGGTGATCAACTCAGAGCCTGCAAGGTCGGGTTTATCGTTTACCCTTATTTGTGTTTGCCGGTTGGCACTACCCTCAAAAAAACTGTAGAGATTGGTGTTGGTATCTAAAGATTTGCCATTCACCTCAAGCAGATAATCACCCTCTTTTACATTGATACCGGGTTGAGACAAGGGTGCAGTAAGTCCCGGATTCCAGTTTTCGCCCGTATAGATTTTTTCGAAACGGTAAAATCCGTTATCCTGAGAATAATCGGCACCCAGCAAACCAACAGGTATTTGCTCAACATCGGGCAGGTCGCCACCATAGGTGTAAGAATGACCGACCGCTACCTCACCACCCATGATCTCAATGATGTAGTTCAGATCACGACGATGCCTAACATGTTCAACCCACGGATTGTACCATTCATAAACATCAACCCATGGTGCACCATGCACATTGTCAACATACAAAAAGTCGCGTTGAAATCTCCATCCTTCTCTGAAGATCTGTTGCCATTCTTTTTGGGGTTCAATGCGGATCTTGATTTTACTCAGTTCTTCTAAATTTCCATCACCGGGTTTGTGATCTTTTCCTGAAGTGGCCAATACGCCCCATGACGAACCTCCTCTGTAAAGGATCGATTTGCGATCGTGAGAGACAGAGGCTGTTTGTACGGACTTCATGAAGGTTTCGGATTTTTGTTCTTTCAGATCATACCTGTGTAATGTTAATCCTTGTTCCTCAGGTACATCCTCAAAATAAAACACCTGGTTTTCCGGGGCAGAAAGAAGACCTGTGTAGTTTTTTGCAGGGATGTCAATAGCAATAATTCTTTGCATGATTCCTTCCCTGTCAATGGTAACAGTAACACCGTTATCTTTTGATTCATCATCTTTATCATTGTTTTTTCTGCCCTTTTTTTTGTCATCCTTCTTTTCCTCTTCCTCCTCTTCAATTTGTTTTGCTTCTTCCTCGTCGCTTTGGGGTAAAAGGGGCGAAGGATCATCGTTGCTAAGTACTACAGCATAAAGTGACCTTGTGACAGGTTGATTGTAGGAACTCATATCCAGCCATCCGGTATTCAAACCGTAGTTGGTACTGGCCAAAAAGTACAGGTATTTACCTGATTCATCCCAAACGGGTGTAATGGCGTCAGACAATCCATCCGTTACCTGGATGCGTTCTCCGGTTTCCACATGATAAACCACAACGGCTTTAAACAGATTGTCGAGTGTGTGTGCATAGGCGATCCATTTGCTGTCAGGCGACCAAACCGGGTTGAGTGTCCTTTCGGGTCTTACAAAACGGTCGGTGTCGATCTGTTTCACTTCACCACTTTCTATCTCAGCAACATAAAGGTTCAGATGCGTATCGGTAAAACTGATATATTTTGCATCCGGCGACCAGGCAGGGCGGAAGAAAAAGGAAGGGTCGGGTATTTGGATTATTTTGTATATCTGACCTCCGTCCTGCGAGCCGATCACCAACTGATACTCGCCTGATTCATCAGAAAACCAGGCAATTTGGTTGCCTTTGGGTGACCAAACAGGGTATCGGTCAGCGATACCACCTGACTGGGTAATGTTGCGCCAGTCGCCTTTTTCTTTGGGAACCGTTATAATGTCGCCCCGGTATTCAAAAAGTGCTCTTTGACCGGTGGGGGATAATGAAGCATTGGTGAGATCGCCGGGTTTTACATCTTCCCATCTGATGCGGGCGTGATTAAAATCACCCTTTACGCTAATGTTCAAAGTTTGTCTTTCGCCGCTTTCCGGGTCAAGGGTGTGTAGTTTGCCTCCTTGCTCATAAACAATGACATCCGCACCTGGGCTGTGATTTTTTACATCATAATTCACATGAAATGTTTCCTGTTTCAGTTCCTCTGAAGAGGGATCGAAAGACCAAATGTTGGAGGCAAAATCACGCTCTGACAGAAAGTAAACCTTCTCTTTTAACCATAACGGTTTCAGGTGACGCTCGGAATTGTACTGAGGGGTTGTTTGCAGGGAATAATCCTCCAGGTTGAGGATCCAGATGGGTTTTGCCTGTCCTGCCCTGTAATTACGCCACTCAGGATCTACCAGTCTGACTTCCTGGTAGGCGATGTATTTGCCATCAGGCGACAATTGTCCGCTGGCAGCTCTCGGCACGGGCAAAGATTGAGGCATTCCTCCCCTATAGGGTATTTTGTAAAATCTGGATTCGCGGGTAGGAACTCCTTCCCGGGCAGATACAAAGAGGATGTTTTCGCCATCGGGTGTCCATCCCATTACTTCATCACTTCCCGGATGAAAAGTGAGCCGGGTGGGTTGCCCTCCTTCTGAGGAGACAACATAAACATCGGTATTGCCATCATACTGTGCTGTAAAAGCGATCTTCGTTCCATCTGGTGAAAAATGGGGCATTGTTTCCGCCCCTTCATTGCTGGTCAGGCGCCACGCATCTCCTCCTGATCGTGGGGCCATCCACAAGTCGTTCGCATACACAAATACTACATGGGTTTGATTGATCGTCGGTTGCCGGAGTAAGAGGGTCTCCTCTGCATAGGTCTGGGTTAGAAAACCTAACAGCATGGTCAGGTAAACTGTGAGCAGCATCTTTTTCATTTTGTTACGGTTTTTTAGATTCGTAATTGGTGAATATTTGAAAGATAAATCCTTCATGTTTCTGTAAGTATTGATTGTAAGTTTGTTTTCCTTTTTTTAATGCACAAAAAATGCATGACTGTTAAAACCATTCAGGAAAATGGTTGTTGAGTGAAGGATGCTAAAGTAAAAAAAATAAATGGTTGGTGCTAAGAAAAATAGATTCTGTCTATGAATTTACTTATGTTTTTTTATAAAATATATCCTTCGGATTTCATGTTTAATGATTATTTTTGCAATAATGTTGCAAAAAATTAAACATATCGCCTCCGGTTTTCTGATTCTGATATTCCTCTTTCCGGTCTTATATCAGTTTCAGCATGTTGTTTTGTTGCCTGGAATGCATCATTCCGACAGCACACAACAGTGCTGTGGTCATGATCATTGCAATACAGCCGAAGCAGAAGAAAACCCTGTAACCGGCAGCAACGAAAATAATTTTGAGCAAGACCAGGATCAATGCCAGGTCTGCGAATTTCATTATGCCGTTATTCATTATACCCATAAGCAAAATTGTACATTTGCTACCCCCACTTTTTCTTCGCAGCATGCCTTGCGTATCAACCATCCGTTTTTAACTTTTCAGGGATATAGTCGCTCTCTGCGTGCACCCCCATTTTTCCTCTCATTTGTCTGATCTGCTGACCTTAGGAAAATCAAGTGGATCTTTTTCTCAATTTTTTTATTCTGATAGTTTTTGCCAGTCACATGGATAAGATTGTCCAGATCAATGTATTTCATGATTGAAGGCTTTTGCCTGATATGGGTGATATGGATCATGGATATTAAATCTTTCGGATGATTCTGTGCTACAGATCTTTGGCAGGTGTTTTCTTGCTGACACTATATAATCTTGCAGCTATTGATGGTTATCAGGAAATTACGGTTAAATATGTATAAGAAGTTTATTGTTTCTCTTTCATTTGTTTTTTTATCGCTTTCTGCCCTTACTCAAAATGATCACTTTGTGTTGAATGGTGAGGTGTACGATGCCGGTTCAAATCCATTGGAAAACAGCCAGGTTCTGATTCGTGGCGATCAGTCTGTAAGTACGATAACAAATGAGAAGGGTGAATTTTTAGTGGAAGGTTTGCTTCCCGGAACTTACATGCTTCGCATTACCCATTTGGGTTACGAACCCTATAAAACAGAAATAAAGATTGAATCAGATCTGAATATTTCGGTTCAAATGGAATTCAATAAAAAGTGGTTGAAAGAAGTGATCGTTGTTTCTGATGAAGGTGATTTGCAAAGAAAACAAGATTCACGGAATATAGAAACAGCAGGAAGGGATTTTCTCAGGAAAAACAGCGAAGGCAGTTTGATGCAGACTTTAAAGCGTTTGCCAGGTGTGCAAAGCATGGATATCGGTTCCGGGCAATCGAAACCCGTTATACGGGGGCTTGGGTTTAACAGGGTGGTGGTAACAGAGCATGGTATCAAACATGAAGGTCAGCAGTGGGGCGCCGATCATGGATTGGAAATTGATCAGTTTGCGCAGGATAAAGTTGAACTGATCAAAGGTCCGGCTTCTCTGATGTATGGATCGGATGCCATTGCGGGTGTTGTCAATTTGAAACAAAACGGTATTCCCGGTAAAAATACCATGGAGGTAAGGTTGGATATGACCGGAAAAACCAACAACGACCTCATGGGAGGTTCAGCATTTCTTGCATATCGTAAAAAAAAGTGGTTTTTCACCTCAAGGGTTACCTGGATGGATTATGCTGATTTTAAAGTACCCACAGATAGTGTGGATATTTATTCTTTCAGGGTTCCTCTTTTTGAAAACCGCCTGCGAAATACTGCCGGCAATGAATTGAATTATCATTTTTCTACTGGTATTGTTCAGCGCAACTGGAGCACAAGGTTGTTTGCCAGCTTTCTTACCCAGCGGTCTGGTTTTTTTGCCAATGCTCACGGACTGGAACCCCGCAGAGTCAATACCACTATTTTTGATCGTTCCAAAAGAGATATCATGTTTCCCAGGCAGGAAGCCGATCATTTGAAAATTATCCACCAAACCCATGTCTCTTTTCCCAGGTCTGATATGAGAGCTGAAATAGGTTATCAAAACAATTTCAGACAAGAATACAGCACTTATACAGAGCATGGATATATGCCTCCGGTTTTTCCTGACACTTTGGGCAATAATCCGGAACTGGAAAGAGAATTTGATAAAAACATCCTTTCGGGCAATTTAAGATGGAGAATAAAAGATATGGGTGATCATACCTTTACTTTTGGTTTCAATGCCGATTACCATCAGAATGTTATCAACGGCCGGAATTTTATTATCCCCTCTTTCCGTCAATGGAGCACTGGTGTTTTTATCCTGAACCAATGGCAAATCAATGATTACTGGATAACCAACTCGGGTATCAGGTACGATCGCACCAATCTGGATACCGAATCGTATGTGGATTGGTTTCTTAGTCAGGGCGTTTTTCTTGAAAGAGCATCTTCGCTCAACAAAACCTTTGACAGTTTTACCGGCTCTGTGGGGGCGGTTTACAACAAAAACGGGTTTTTACTCAAAGCAAATCTGGGAAATAGTTTCCGTGTTCCTACAGCCAAAGAACTTGCTGCCAACGGTGTGAATTATCACCATTTTAGTTTTGAAAAGGGTGACTCCACGCTACAGGCAGAACAATCCTATCAGTTTGATCTGGGATTTGAATATTCCGGCCCGGCCTGGTCTTTTCGCATGAGCCCATTTGTGAGTTATTTTCCCAATTATATTTATCTGAATCCTTCTTTCAGGTATGATTATAATTATGGTGCCGGAAATCAGGTTTTCAATTACACCGGAACGGAGGTTTGGAGAATGGGGGGAGAAATGACGGTGTCCTACCGTATTCATCCCGCAATCCTTTTGGGAATATCGGGAGAATATCTTTACAGTGAACAACTTTCTGGCGGGAAAAGGGGGTTTACGTTGCCTTTTTCCCCTCCGCCATCGGTTCTTACGCAGGCTGATTGGACGGTTGGCGAATTCTGGTTCCTGCAGGATGTTTCCCTTTCGGCCGACTGGCGGATGACGGGTGCTCAAAATAATATTGTTCCTCCTGAAAAAACAACAGAATCCTGGCATGTATTCTCTTTTGCGGCAGGAGGGACGTTTCACTCATCAAATATTTCTTTTGACTGGCGGTTCAGGGTGAATAATGTTTTTGACCGGTTTTACCTGGATCATACCAGTTATTACCGCTTGATAGGACTGCCTGAAGCAGGACGCAATTTTGTGTTTTCTGTGCATGTGCCCTTTTCCGTAGTGTTGGATTGAATCTTACATAAAATGATTTTTTTTTCTTATTTATAAACCTTAAAAATTGAACAAAATGAATGTAAAATTAAAATTGATCGCATTATCACTGGTTTCTTTTGTCTTTTTCTTTTCGGGTTGTACCGAAGAAGACCTTAACCCTCCTGTAATTACAGATTTTGAAATCGGTATCGATAACAGTATGGTTGCTTATCCCGGATCAGACCTTCACTTTGATGCACAAATTGTTGCTGAAGCAAAAATAGACAGGATTGAAATCGGGATACACCCTGAAGGTGAACATCATGAAGGGTTGAAAACGGGTTCTTCAATGGATGAAGTGGCCGAAGGATGGGAGTTTGAATATACCTGGACTGAATTCTCCGGATTGAAAAATACCGAATTTCATGAGCATATTGATGTACCTGAAGATGCCGAAACTGGGCACTATCATGTTCATTTGAAAGTAATTGACATGGAAGGTAACCTAACCGGTGCCGAAGGTGAATTTGAATTGCAAAACCCTTGATA
>CAYMLS010000151.1:0-11540 GCA_964390665.1 uncultured Bacteroidales bacterium
ACCAAAAAATAATAATTTATAAACAAAAAAATATTTTTATTATTTTTTTAAAGAAGTTTGTTGAGATGGGGGTTATGAGTAATGGCAGGAAATAAACAATATAATCTTCGTTTACCAATAGAGATTTATGATCAGTTATTACAAATAAAAAAGGGACGTAGATCAAATTTTATTAGACAAGCGATAAAGATTGCTTTAAAATATGAGGATCAATCCATTACTCAACTTGAACATGAAATCAGAAATTTGAGAGAGAAATTACAAATTAAGGAAGACTTATTGTCAACAAAAATCGAGGAAGAACAAAGTCAACATGACCAATTACAACGTGAAAAAATAACCCAGCCCGGTTGATTGCCCCTGATATTCAACAAAAAATACGTTAATATCTTATGGGATTCTAACGATCTGAGAACAAATTTTTTAAAAATTCATACACGCTCCAACACATCATTGTTGCATACAAACCAATGTTTTTATAAAAATTATTTTTATCATTGCCACAGATAATGATAAAACTTTGTTAGACTAATTTTTCAAAAAGACAAAGGGAAACAACCCCGGTTATGCAGTTTATAAAAAGAATTTATGGTATGATAGCAGGAAAGCAAGAACAGGCATATTCGCAAAAAGCAAAGGGGGTTGAAGTGTTGGAGAGTTATTTGAGGGAAAACCTCCCGGGAAAGTTGAAGTCACCCTTAAAAGATCAGTTGGTTCTTGAATACAATAACAATGCTGATGTGATCAAATTAAAGACAGGCAGTTCACCAAAGCATCTGTTGAGTCCTTGCAATCTGCCGGTAAAAATTTTTCCTGGTCCCTCGCGCAATACCCTTCAAATTGAAACTGAATGTTTTCAGCAGATGAACAAAGTTCCGGAAGAAATAGAAATACTCATCCGGAATCTTAGCAATAACCTGGTCATGAACAGTTTTGAGCAGAACAATCACCATCCTGGTTCAAAATATTCCTTTCAAGCTTATGTTCGGGAAAGCACAGCAAGAATCTTTCAGTACAATGCATATTCCATTTGCGAGATACACAGAGAGGAGGGATATATGGTCGTGATCAAAACAACCATTTTTTCCTATGATGATTTCTATTCCGACTTATACCGGGAAAAACTCGCTGACTATCTGGCGGAACTTGCACATATAAAATTTCACTTCAACAACATCATTTGCTGTCTTTTCGGGCTTTTCCGGAATGATTTCATCACTCGTTTACGCAAGAATCACTTCAACAGTGAGGAGTATCCTATGGTGCATGATATTTTTCAAATAATCATGAAACTCAACAACATTATTGAGGATAATGAGGCAGAATTCAGAAAAACAAGTCAGTTCAGGGTTTGTCCGGGTTATGGTTACGATGATTTCCATCTGGATCATGTGGATGGTTCAACCCGTCATAGTTTACAATCGCTCATCCACCATATGATGTTTGAAGAAGATATTTTTTATCCCTGGTACCTGAGTGACGAACAGATCGATCAATTAGCCTATCACATAGAAATGTTTCCTTACAAACTGTTTGAACCATCAGACCAGAGCGATAAAAACCGGGAGGTTCAGAAAATGCTCGATTACATTTATGCCGAATGTCTTGAATTTGTGGCAGTAAAACTTTTTTCCAAAGGTTTCGACACCATTGATGTTTATGCACAATATTTATCGGAACCCGTTTTGGAAAGGATCGCTGTACAATGTTCAAAGAATGAACCCCTGGATTTCAACTCCTGACTTTCAGGCAAGCGTTTTTTATTTCTCATCCAGTAGCACCAAAATTCAATCCGGTGATGGTCTGTAAAGAAATTTGCGATGAGACCCGTTAAAATTTTTTTGTCTGTCAGAAAACAATCATCCAAAAAGACATCATCTTCAAATATTTTCCAGTGTTTTGATCAAAAACTGCCATGATCTTTCCACAGAAGGAATATTCAATTTTTCATCGGGTGAGTGAACACCATCCATGGTTGGACCTACCGATATCATATCCATACCCGGATACTTTTGCCCAATGAGCCCGCATTCCAGTCCGGCATGCACGGCCAGCACCTTTGGGTCTTCACCAAAAAGATCTGTGTATGTTTTTATCATCACTTTCAGGATCTCAGAATCCATATCCGGTGTCCATCCCGGATAACCATCGCCATGTTTGATGCGCGCATTGACCAGCATAAAAACACCTGCAACCCTGTCGGCAATATCTTTTTTGAGCGACTCCACAGCGCTTCTTTGACTGGTAGCAACAATGATCTCATTGACATTCATTTTAACGGAAGCCAGGTTGGTAGAGGTTTCAACCAGATCTTCAATAACCGGCGACATACCAATAACGCCATGCGGGCAGGCATAAAGTGATCCGAGCAAACCTGTTTGCGTATCGTAGTCGACAACCGAATCAGGCAATGCAGTTGGAAAAGCATGAATTTTCAAACCCGGTTCGTTTACCATTTGTTCTTCGGAAATGATATCATTGTACTCCTGTATCTGCAATTCAAAATCTTTCTGGTATTTTGACGGGATGGTTACCAGGGCAAATGCTTCTCTGGGAATGGCATTGCGCAGGTTTCCCCCGTCGATCTGCCCCAGCCGCATTTCAAACATTCGCTGGCAATTCCAGAGCACACGTGTTATGATCTTAATGGCGTTACCCCTCCCCTTGTTGATATCATCTCCCGAATGTCCGCCTTTCAATCCGCTGACGGTAACCTTAAACCCCATGTGGTCTGATTCGTTGCTCACACCATTGTATTTGAAAACTGCCGTTGTATCCACCCCACCTGCACAGCCAATGCACAACTCATCATCATCTTCCGAATCAAGGTTGATCATGGTTTTTCCCTGCAAAAAATCCTTGTCAAGTTCAAAAGCGCCTGTCAGTCCGGTTTCTTCGTCCACAGTGAAAAGGCACTCCAGTGGGCCATGCAACAGATCTTTGCTTTCCAGCAAAGCCAACTTCATCGCCACACCAATGCCATTATCAGCACCCAGGGTGGTACCCCTTGCTTTCACCCAATCCTCATCGATATAGGGAATAATGGGATCGGTATCAAAATCATGCTCCACATCGGCATTTTTCTCACATACCATATCCACATGACTTTGAAGCACCACCGTCTTTGTGTCTTCAAAACCGGCGGAAGCAGGTTTTCTGATCAACAGGTTTCCTGCTTTATCCTGTTTGTATTCCAATTGATGCGTTTTGGCAAAATCAATCAGGTATTCAATGATTTTTTCTTCCTTTTTGGAGGGACGGGGTATT
The DNA here is from genome assembly GCA_964390665.1 of uncultured Bacteroidales bacterium. Classification (GTDB taxonomy): domain Bacteria; phylum Bacteroidota; class Bacteroidia; order Bacteroidales; family UBA7960; genus SKVR01. Next base: position 3,268 of record CAYMLS010000151.1, read on the forward strand.
TGACAAATTTCTTCAAAAAATCTCCAGACTGGCTCCGGTGTCAGGTGTCCTAATATTTTTCCCATGTGGTTATGTTGTTTAAAAGATTTAAAAAATGATACAATGGCATGTTTTTGTTTTTCGCAAAACTCTTTTCGATCCTGCCTGTAAATACATATTTTCAAAAAGTTTCCGGTTTGCTTTTTTTCCCACTTACATGGGAAGCGATAAAAATCGAATTTGATGATCAGGTAGTTTTGCCATTCACAGTAGCAAAATGTAAATTTAAAAGAAATATTCCGACATGACAAAAGATAAATCCAAAGAAAAAGAATTCTTTGTACGGAATTTACTTTCGCCTGTCAGATGTGCACCATACTTTTAAAGAACCTTTCGTATAAAAAACCTAAGCAAGTAAGGTTCATCAGAAATACTTTTCTTAATTTTGTTTGGTGCAGAAAAAAATCAAAACCCATTGTTGTCATGCTGCCTTTTCGATAAACCATCAACCATTACAGGGCAATCAATTGCAACCGAACACAAAACCAACACATGCAGAAAAAAACAAACCTTTCTCAGAATCAAACACTTAAAGTTTTGGTTATCAGATTCAGTTCTATTGGCGACATTGTTTTGTGCAGCCCCGTGTTGCGTTGTTTGAAGAAGACCGGGGGACAAAAAACAGAAGTACATTTACTGACCCGGAATAACTTCCGTTCTTTTATGAAGCACAACCCCTATGTTGACAAGTTGATCACCATAGAAAAGAAAACCGGTGAAGTATTGCAGCAGCTTCGTTCTGAAAACTATGATTTTATAGTTGATCTGCACAACAACCTCCGGTCGCGCAAAGTCACCTTCCGGTTGGGTAAACCCTGCCGCCGTTTTTACAAGCTGAACATTCAAAAATGGTTGCTGACCAACTTTCATCACATACAACTGCCCGATGTGCACATTGTAGACAGATACCTGGATGCAGCCCGGCCGCTGGGCGTGACAAACGACCACCAGGGGCTTGATTTTTTTATCCCTGACAAAGAATCTGTATCCTGGGAAATTCTCCCGGCACCATTCAGAAAAGGATTTACAGGATTTGTGATAGGAGGAACATACAGCACCAAGAGACTTCCCAAATCCAAAATCATGGAAACATGCCGGTTGATCAATCATCCGGTGGTATTGCTCGGAGGACCTGAAGATGCAGAAACAGGGGAACAAATAGCCCGTAGTGCGGGTGATCATGTATGGAACACCTGTGGGAAATTTTCCTTGTTAAAATCAGCAGATCTGGTGAGAAAATCAACATGCATCATCACACATGACACTGGTTTGATGCATATTGCCGCAGCCTTTCGCAAACCCATAGCATCCGTATGGGGTAATACGGTACCCGAATTTGGCATGTTCCCTTATTTTCCGGCAGGAATCGATAATGGTTCTGAAATGTTTGAGATTAAAAACCTCCCTTGTCGTCCCTGCAGCAAAATCGGGTACGATCGTTGTCCCAAAAAGCACTTCAACTGCATGAACAAAATCGATGAACAACAGCTGGCAAAATGGGCCAACCAAATATTCAAAAGTATTCATTCATGATCAATGACATTATGTTGGATGTCTGGATACAAAAATTTCCATGTTTGCTGTTGACTGTATTTTCTTATTAAGATCAAACATGGTAAATTCATCAAAACCACAAGCAAAAAAATCATTAATTTTAATGAAGTTATGTTGTATCATTATCAAATCTAAAAACACAACCTATGCAAATAAAAACTTTCCCCTTTAATCCTTTTCAGGTAAATACGTATATACTTTTTGATGAAACAAAGGAATGTGTTATCATCGACCCTTCTTGCTATGATGAGAAAGAAGAGCTGGAACTTCTCAATTTTATTCAGTATAAGGGGTTGAAACCGGTAATGCTTCTCAACACCCATTGCCATATCGACCACATACTTGGCAACAACTTTATATACAGGTCTTTTGGTCTCAAACCTGTTGTCCATAAGGACAGTATTTATTTTCTGGAAAATGCGGTTGAACATGGTCTTACTTTTGGTTTTCAGATCGAACCGCCCGTAATGCCGGAACAATTTATTGCCCATGAGCAGGTCATCACTTTCGGAGATCAGCAACTGACAGTTTTGGAAACCCCCGGTCATGCTGCAGGCAGTGTTTGCTTTTACCACGAAAAGGAAAAAATTGTGATTGCCGGCGATGTATTGTTTCAGCAAGGGATCGGACGCACAGACCTGCCCTCGGGCGATTACGATCTGCTGATTCGCTCTATCCGCGATCAACTGCTCACCCTCCCTGGAGATGTAAAAGTATATTGCGGACATGGCCCCTCCACCACGATCGATCATGAAAAGCAACAAAACCCCTATTTACAGTAAATGGCAATAAATAAAACGAAGTGGTTGAGATGATTGAGCAGAAGGACAGGTTTATAAAACAAACAGGGTTGAAATGGAAATAATGGGTTATTTCGCAATAACATTTTAACTTCATTCTTACTTTTGGTAACTTTGCGGCTTGTCTGAAAACAAATTAACCCTGGCATTATATTTTAATACAGGGATACCTTAGATTTTAGATTTTTCAGGATAAATTGCACCATCACATATCAAACAACTATTACAAATACATTTTTCACATATTCTTAATCAAATGGAAGACTTAAAAAGAATTGCAGTGCTAACTTCAGGAGGTGATGCACCCGGCATGAATGCTGCCATCAGAGCTATTGTAAGAAGTGGTTTGTCGCACGGACTTGAAGTTTACGGAATAATGAGGGGCTACGAAGGTTTGATTGAAAACGACATAAAAAAAATGACCAGTCAATCGGTCAGCAATATCATACAAACCGGTGGTACCATACTAAAAACTGCCCGTTGTCCTGAATTCAGAGAAAAGGAAGGTCGGAAAAAAGCATTTGAAAACATCCAAAACAACAAAATACAAGGTTTGATCGTCATTGGCGGCGATGGTTCTTTTGCCGGTGCTGCAATCTTTTCGAAAGAATTTAATTTCCCTGTGATTGGCATCCCCGGCACCATAGACAACGATCTTTATGGCACCGATTATACCATCGGATACGACACTGCCCTCAACAATGTGGTAGATGCTGTAGATAAGCTAAGAGATACGGCAAGTTCGCACAACAGGGTATTTTTTGTTGAAGTAATGGGCAGGGAAGCAGGATTTATAGCGCTGAGAAGTGGGATCGCCTGCGGTGCTGAAGGAATTCTGATACCTGAGCTTGACGGACAGATCGACAAACTTAAAAAAGCACTTTCCAGGCGAATGAAATATAAGAAATCAAGCATTATCATGGTAGCAGAGGGAGAAAGAGAAGGAAATATTTTTGATATTGCCAAAGATATTGAAAAGGAGTTTAAGAATATGGATGTAAGGGTTTCCATTCTCGGTCATATCCAAAGAGGGGGCAGTCCCAGCGCTTACGACAGGGTAACTTCAAGCCGCCTGGGTGTTGCCGCAGTTGATGCCTTGCTCAACGACCAACGCAGCATCATGATAGGAATTGCCAACAATGATATCACCCATGTACCCCTGAACAAAACCGTAAAACTACATAAAAATGTAAATACCGGTTTGTTGGAGATCATCGACCTGCTGATATAAAGTCTGTTAGCCATGGTTGGTTATTCATTGGCACCATGTCATTTTTGCAATATCTGTTGAACTCCCGCGTTTATCTGGGGTTAATACTTTGAAATGTACATCAAAAATCTACTCTTTTAATGCCAGACCTTTATTTTCTTCGATTTATAAAAAGAATGCTTTTGCTGGTGGTATCTACAACTTTGGTATTGATGCCATCGGCAAACGGGCAATCGCAGAGCGGCCGGGTATATGAATTTATAAACCTGCCTTCTACGGCACGCATAACGGCCCTTGGCGGGTACGCTGCGCCACAAACTGGCAATGATCTGGGGATGTCCCTCTTTTATCCCGCCCTGATGGAGCATATGACCGGCAAACAACTCTCACTCAATTTCGTGGATTATTTTGCAGACATCAGTTACGGCACTGCCGCAGCATCAGGTGAATTTGGGAAAATAGGAAAGGTAAACGCAGCCGTTCAATTCATCAATTACGGAACATTTACCCATGCCGATGAACTGGGAAACCGTTATGGTGACTTTACCGGTGCAGAATATGCGGTAAGTCTGGGTTGGGGACGTCGACTATCTGATCGTTTTTCCATCGGCAGCAACATCCGGTTTATCAATTCTGCCTTCGAACAGTATTCTTCCTTTGGACTTGCCGCAGACGTGGGTTTTGCATACGTCGACCCCGAAAAAGAACTGATTTCATCACTGGTGTTTCGCAACATGGGACGACAAATAACCAATTATGAAGGAGAAAATGAACCCCTTCCCTTCGATATCGTTTTGGGTGTTTCCAAAAAACTGATCAATGCACCACTAAGATTTTCGGTAGTTGCGCACAACCTTCACAACCCCGACCTCACATACAATTCGCCTGTAGATAATGAACAAACTTTCCTGAATAACCAGGGATTATCAGAAGAAACAGACAGAATGGGAGAGATCGGGGATCAGATCATGCGTCATCTGGTATTCGGAATGGAATTTTTACCTACACGGAATTTTATGGTAGCCATCGGCTATAACTACAGAAGAAGGCAGGAAATGAAAGTGGATACCCGTTTGTCTACCGTTGGACTATCGTGGGGTGTAGGCATCAGAATATCTCATTTTATGCTCCAATACGGGCGTGCCCATTACCACCTCGCAGGAAGTCCCAACCATTTTTCCATTTCAACAGATCTCGACAAACTGTTTTTCAGACCCGTGGAGGAGGAACCCAGCATCAGGCAAAACATGTAATCATGCAAATTGACATCGACCAGCAATCAGGATTTTGTTTTGGGGTGGTAAAAGCCATTGACCAGGCTGAAAAACAACTTAACAGCCACAGAAACAACACTCTTTTTTGTTTGGGAGATATCGTGCACAACCAGGTAGAGGTTGACCGCCTCAAACAGGCAGGCCTCATCGTGGTCAACCATCAGGATATCAGGAATATTTACAATACGCGTCTGCTCATAAGGGCACATGGAGAACCACCGGAAACTTACGAGATGTGCAAAAAAAATAAAATACAGGTGGTTGACGCCACTTGTCCGGTTGTGCTAAACCTGCAAAAGAAGATCAGAAATTTTCACCTCCATGAAAAACCGACAGCGCAAATACTGATCTTTGGGAAAAAAGGGCATGCCGAAGTAAACGGGCTGATCGGGCAGACACATGGAAAAGCCCTTGTTATTGAAAGTGACTTCCGGAACCTGGAAAAAGTTGACTTTTCCAAACCTGTGAAGCTTTTTAGTCAAACCACACAAAGCAAAGAACAGTACCAGTTGCTGCAGCAAATTATCAGGGAAAAAATACGGGAACAACATCCCGAAAACTTAGATAACTTTGAAGTATTCCAAACCATTTGCGGGCAGGTTTCGAACAGAGGGGTGGAAATGGCAGAATTTGCCAGGGAACATGATGTGGTGATTTTTGTGAGTGGGCGAAAAAGTTCCAATGGTAAATACCTTTTCAATATTTGCCGCCAGCACAATGCCCGTTCATATTTTGTTTCGCAACCCTCAGATGTAAGGGCAGAATGGTTTACCACAGCCAAAACCACAGGTATCTGTGGTGCTACCTCCACGCCCATGTGGTTGATGGAAAAAGTTGCACAAAAAATAGAAAAATTACCCCTGTAAAGATCAATGATACGCGAAATAGCATAATTTTGTGACATGACGCCTGAGATCATCCTGATTTTCTTTATCCTTTTTGTTGTACTGGTGCTGTTTCTTACCGGCTGGATGAGAATGGATATCGTTGCCTTGCTTTTGGTAGTGGTATTATCCATAACCGGCCTGATCACCCCCGACCAGGCATTGTCAGGATTCAGCAATCCGGCAGTGATCACTGTTTGGGCTATGTTTATTCTCAGCGCTGCGTTATACCAAACCGGCGTGGCACGCATCATTGGCAAGCAGATGTTGTACCTTACCGGATATGGCGACCGCCGGATGATCACCGTGGTAATGCTGTCTTCCGGGTTGCTTTCCACGATCATCAACAATATTGGTGTGGCAGCACTCATGCTTCCGGTAGTCATGGACCTGGCGCGCTCCACCGGTAAATCTCCCGCCAAACTGCTTATTCCCCTGGCCTTTGGATGCCATTTGGGTGGTTTAACAACACTGATCGGTACCCCTCCCAACCTGCTTATTAGCTTTGCACTGGAAGGTGAAGGATACCAACCTTTTACCATGTTTGATTTCTCTCCGCTGGGGTTCAGCGCTATGGCAGGTGGCATATTCTTTATAGCAATGGCAGGAAAAAAACTATTGCCCCAAAAAAAAGGAGAAAAAAACGGAAATAAAAAAAAATCAGACAAAGCCTATTCCGACTCCTATGCCCTGGAAGAGCGAACATTTATCATGAAAATAAAACCCTCTTCGGCATTGGTAGGAAAAACGCTGAAGCAAAGCAGATTAAGAGCGGCACTGGGATTGAATGTTCTGTCCATCAAAAGGGGAAAGGAAACGCTGCTGGCACCTCAACCCAACAACATTATTGAAGCAAACGACAAGCTTTTCGTGCTGGGCAGGATGGACTCCATCAAAACCATGCAACGTTGGAAAATACGAAAACAGGCACAGGGCAATAAAGACATCAAAGCATTGTTACGAAACAATCCTTTGCAAATTTATGAAGCCAAACTCAGCGAAAAATCACCCCTTATCAACAAACACCTGATCGATTTCGACTTCCCCTACCGGCTTGATATCAACTTATTAGCGGTAAGAAACGGGAGTAAAATAAAACGTTCGCTTCTGGGAGAACATCGATTTGTACAGGACGACGTAATGCTATTACAAGGTCGGCCCGAGCAGATCAACATCCTGAAAGAAGAAGGTTCCATCGAAGGTTTCAGAAAAGTGAATGCTGACGAATTGCTGATTCGCTATAATCTTGATGAGGTTTTATTTGTGATGCAGTTGCCTGCCGATACCGAACTATTCGACAAGGAAACTGCCGAAAGTCAGATAGGGACCACCTTCGGGTTGTCGGTTCTGGCGGTGATAAAAGAAGACGGAAGTCTCCATATTCCACAATCCTATGAACGCTTTGAAGCGGGCAGCAAAATACTTTTTAAGGGCAACCGGAAAGACCTGGTATTGGTCAAAGGGTTGGAAGATATTGAACTGATGGATCAGGAAGAATCGGACATACAAGACCTTGAATCGGATGACATACAGTTGGCAGAAGCCGTATTGGCGCCCCGCTCGTCATTGGAAGGCAACACCTTGCGCGAGATGAACTTCAGGGAGAAATACGGAGTAAATGTTTTGGCCATTTGGCGGGAAGGGCGATCTTTCAGGACAAACCTGCACAATATACCCCTGAAGTTTGGCGAAGCGCTGTTACTTTACGGCAAACGCGAGACCATACAAAGGTTGGGCAAGGAATCGGAACTGATCCTGCTCACCCAGATACCGCAGGACAGGATCAAAAAAAGAAAGGCATTAACCTCAGTACTGATCATGGCAGGAATGCTCACCCCTGTTGTACTTGGGTATATACCTATTGCTATTGCCGCCGTCCTGGCTGTGGTTATGATGGTTCTCACCTCATGCATCAAAATGGAGGAAGCTTACAAATCCATTGAATGGCGTTCTGTTTTTCTGATTGCCGGCATGCTTCCCCTGGGCATCGCCATTGAAAACACGGGTGCTGCCAACATCATGGCCGATGGGGTGGTTAGCATAGTAGGACGTTTTGGCCCGATGGGTCTGGTGGCTGGCCTTTATCTGCTCACTTCTTTCAGCACTTTGGCCATACCTCCACCGGCACTGGTAGTGGTAATGTCGCCCATTGCCATAACCATTGCAGAGCAGTTCAGTATTTCGCCCGAACCCCTGATGATGTCCGTAGCGATTGCAGCGGCAGGCACTTTCCTTAGCCCGGTTTCCCATGCAGCCAACCTTTTGGTGATGGGGCCCGGCGGATACCGCTTCATGGATTTTTTTAAGATCGGTTTGCCCCTTAGCCTCATCATTCTTGCCATCATCATGGTGCTGATGCCTTTTGTTTTTCCTTTTTGAGCATATCATGTTATTGACATCAACAAACAATATTTTTCAGATTCAGGAGATCAATAGCACATGTATACCATGATCCCCCAATTTTTTTTTCATGGGTTGCATTTACCAAAACGAAGGGGATGATCCATATCTG
>CAYMLS010000152.1:0-11454 GCA_964390665.1 uncultured Bacteroidales bacterium
TTCCCGATGACTTATTTTTACTTTTTCGTGTTGCGAAAGGTTGATGATACGGTTTTTGGCTGATCTGAAAATGTATCCACTCAATGAGCTGGTAATGCTGATCTCTTCGCGTTTAGACCATAGCATCACAAAAATATCCTGTGCAATTTCTTCTGCATCTTGTTGGTTGCCTGTTCTTTGCATGCAAAACCTGACAACCGGATCATACCATGTGTCAAAAATCTCTTTAAATATTTTTCTATCTCCTGCTTTTAGCCCGGAAATAAGATCGTGTTTCTCTTCATTCATTTCTTTCTATACTTATTGCCTGTCATTTTTGCCATCATAATGATAAACATGCCAGGGTGTGGTTGTTGGTTGTCTGCAATTTTATGGAACTGATCGCAGTCCTGAATTAAATCATATGACAAATCAAAAACAGATAAACCCTTAGTTGGTTGTGAAATTTTCAAGTTTTATCAAAGTTTTTTAAGTATTAAGTGATTTTCAGGGATACTTTTTGGAAAATTCAAAGAAGATAGTTATCCAGCAGGTGCAAATCAGTTAGCTAAACTTGTTCAGGAATTAGGATACATCAGCGTCCGGTTTTTCTCCCAACAATAAAACATAATGTCTGTTTATAGTATCTTCATTCCATTCCTGGTAGTGCAATTCATTGTTCTTTTCATCCCAGAAGATCTCCCAGTGTGATGCTTCATATTCCGGCCACATGTTTGTGCCAAAATTATGAACCGGGAAAACCTGATGGTTCGCGGTGCCCTGATCTTTCGAGAAACCACCATACATCGTATTTTCTGAAGGCATGAGGTTTTCCTGGCGTACGTCATGTTTCAAAAGAAGTTCTTTTTCTAAACGGGTAATGATCAGGGTGGTGGTGCTCCCATTTGTGTATGTGAATGTGATGGAAATTTCCTCTTCAGCGTTTTTTCTTATTTCTGCATATTCCGGTGAAGGGTCTTTCTCCGAAAACGATTTTATTACATTGCATGCGATCTTTTTTTGGTTGTTTTGCTTCAATTTTTTAAGAAATTCCTGCTGAGGATCATCTGTTATAACTTTTTTCTCTTTGTGAGGTTGGTTATTGCAGGAAACCATTGAAAGCATAATGATGATCAAAAGAAGATAATGAATAGGTGTTTTTTCTGAAATCATATTTTAAAAGATAACTTTACAAGTTTAAAAAGAAAAAAACGATTAAAGTGCTTTCGTAAAAATACAAAATATATCTTTCGGATGATTGTTTTTGGGTTTGTTATGATACCGTATCATTAAACCCTTATGATCTTTCCAATTTGAGTTGGCAGATACAGATCAGTCAATTTCAGGACATACAAGCCAAGTGAAATCTGTCATTTTACTTCATGATTATCTGTTTTGTTGTAAAACTTTATATATGTTTGCCTTTATTTCTGCCAAAATCTCATGATCAATGAGATATCCCGTTAAATAGTTTTTTAAAACTCAGTCCGTTTTAATTTCCCGAAAATATTATTTTTGCATCCGACAGATGTTAGAATTTTTCAATATTATAAATTATAAATCCCTTCAAATTAAATCAAAATGAGCAAATCCCGATTTTTTAAGATTTTAATGATTGCAATTTTTATGCTGGGTTCTTCCTATCGGACCCATTCGTGCACCAACGTATTGGTCTCCAAAGGGGCAAGTGCCGATGGAAGCGTTATGATCAGCTATCTTGCTGATGCCGGAGGATTTATGGATCCTCTTTATTTTTATCCTGGTGGTACCTATGAAACCGGAGATTCCATTGATATTTATTCATGGGATACCGGTGAGTTTCTGGGCAAGATCGCCCAGGCGGAACGCACCTACAAAGTGATTGGAAATATGAATGAGCATCAGGTAGCCATTGGCGAAACCACTTTCGGTGGCAGATCAGAATTATCTGAACCCAATGGGATCATTGATTATGGTTCTTTGATTTATCTCGCCCTGCAGCGTGCTAAAACAGCCCGGGAGGCAATAGAAATCATGACCAGCCTCGTGGAAGAGTATGGATACAGCAGCAGTGGAGAGTCTTTTTCTATTGCCGATAAAAATGAGGTTTGGGTGATGGACTTTATCGGAAAAGGTGAATTTGGAGAAGGTGCTTTGTGGGTAGCCGCCAGAGTTCCCGATGGATATATTGCCGCACATGCTAACCAGTCGCGTATCAGACAGGTTGATTGGGATGATAAAGAAAATTGGTTGTACGCAGAGGATGTTGTTGACTTTGCCCGCGAAAGAGGTTGGTTCGGAAAAAGACAATCCAAAGATGAATTTAGTTTTGCCGATATTTATAATCCGCTTACCCCCGAATCTTTGCTTTTGTGCGAAGGCAGGGTGTGGAGTGTTTTCAGAAGGGCTGCCCCCAGTCAGAATTTCTCTGAAGAATACTGGCGCTGTGTGGAAGGTGCCGAACCTTATCCTTTATTTGTAAAACCTGATGAAAAAATTGATGTACATAGTATGATCGGACTCGTACGTGATCATTTTCATGATTCACCTTATTATACCGCTGAAGGTTTTGATGCCGGTCCTTATAAAAACCCTTACCGCTGGCGTCCGATATATTTTACCCTTGAAGACGATGACCAGAAATATGCATGGCCCCGTACCATTTCGCAACCTCAAACCGGGTTTTCTTTTGTTTCCCAATCCCGCAATTGGTTGCCCGATCCTATCGGGGGTATTTTCTGGTATGCTGTAGATGATACTTACTCAAATGCATATATGCCTCTTTACATGGGCATGAACAAAGCACCAAAATCTCTTGCCACCGGAAATATTGTTGACTTTGACTGGGAATCTGCTTTTTGGGTTTTCAACCTCGTGGCAAATTATGCTTATGGATTATACGACCATATCATTGTTGATATTCAGGAGGTGCAGCAGGAAATTGAAAATCGTGCTGTAACCATGACAAAAGCAGTTGACCAGGCGGCAAAAACGCTCTATGAGGCAGATAAAAAAATGGCCATGGAGTATCTTACAGATTTCAGCGTAAACAATGCCGAATATACGGTAGACCGCTGGCGCGAACTGGGGTTCGATATTTTCTCCAAATACAACGATCGGTATATACGCACGGAAGATGGGGTAAGACCTTGGCCGGAAGGTGTTGGATATCCTGAAGAGTTTAAAAAACAAGCTGTTGAAGAAAGGCCTCATTTCTTTGACGTGAAGTGGCGCAAACCAGGCGAACCGCTGCATTGATTTTTATGGTAATTTCCTCCAACTGTCAGACACCTCCAAGGTGTCTGACAGTTGGAGGAGAGTTGAAGATATTCTTTTTATTTTTTGAAAATTATGCCCAACCCCAATAACTTACTTCTTGATGTACAAAACCTAAGCATCGGTTTTCGAACCGGAGAAGGATTTGTGCAGGCTACAGAAAATATTTCTTTTTCCCTTGAAAGCGGACAAACTTTGGGTATCGTGGGAGAGTCTGGTAGCGGGAAATCAGTATCTGCACTGGCTACCTTGCAACTGCTTCCCCGGCGTCTTGTGAAGATCGGCAGTGGTCAGATCTTTTTTCAAATGGAGGATGATGTTCCGGTTGATCTGCTTCAGCTTTCAGATCATCAAATGCAAAGAATCAGGGGAAATAAAATTGGTATGATCTTTCAGGAACCCATGACTTCGCTGAATCCTGTGAAAAAGTGCGGAGATCAGGTAATGGAAGGATTGCTGTGGCACAAAAGGATTTCTGTTGAAAAAGCACGCCAGAAAGTACTCGGACTTTTTGAAGAGGTGCAGCTTCCCGATCCTGTTCAGGTTTTAAAAAAATATCCCCATCAATTGTCTGGTGGGCAAAGGCAAAGAGTCATGATCGCCATGGCTGTATCCTGCGATCCTGCGTTGCTGATTGCCGACGAACCTACTACGGCACTCGATGTAACCGTTCAGAAAAGTATTTTGCTGTTGATCCGGGAGTTGCAGAAACGGCACCAGATGAGTGTACTGTTTATTTCTCATGATCTGGGTGTAATTCAGCAGGTTGCCTCAAAAGTAGTGGTTATGCGCAAAGGCAGGATCGTTGAATCAGGGTTTACAAATGATGTACTCAACAATCCCCGGCATGCCTATTCCAAAGGATTGGTCGCATGCCGGCCAAGGTTGGATGTAAGATTGAAGAAATTGCCTGTTGTTGCTGATTTTGAAAACAATAAATCGCTTCAGGATATCCAGGAAGAAAATCCCGAAGAGCGGAAAAAAAGACATGCTGATATGTATGCTGCCCCTCCTTTGTGGGAGATAGAGAACCTCAGGGCGGGTTACATTATTCGGAAGAATTTTCTGGGGCAGCCCAAAGAATGGTTTCATGCTGTAAATGGTGTTAGTTTTAAGATTTACAAAGGTGAAACTCTTGGTCTGGTGGGCGAATCGGGTTGTGGTAAAACAACGTTGGGAAGAACATTGCTTCGATTGTTTGAACCTTCTTCGGGTAATATTTTTTACAAAGGAATCAATCTTGCTTCACTGAAAAGGGAAACATTGCGCAAACTACGTCCCAAAATACAAATTATCTTTCAGGATCCATACTCTTCATTAACGCCCGGTATTCAAATTGGCAAAGCGATCGTTGAACCTTTGCGCCTGCATGGTTTGGGACAAAATGAGCAGGACAGGAAAAACCAGGTTATGCAACTGCTGGAGAGGGTAGGTTTGGAGTCGTCGCATTTTTACCGCTATCCTCATGAGTTTTCGGGCGGACAAAGGCAAAGGGTTTGCATTGCCCGTGCTTTGGCGCTGAAACCCGAATTTATAATTTGTGATGAATCTGTTTCTGCCCTCGATGTATCGGTGCAGGCACAGGTGCTCAATCTGCTCAATGAATTAAAAGAGGATTTTGATCTCACCTATGTATTTATTTCTCATGATCTTTCGGTCGTAAAATATATGGCAGATCGTATTATGGTGATGCAAAAAGGTTCTATGGTAGAAACCAATGAAGCCGATGCTTTGTATGAAAACCCACAACAAAACTATACCCGGAAACTGTTGGAAGCGGTTTTGGAATGAAAAACAGATTATTTCACAGTTGTTCATGTGTGATGATTGTTGACCCTTTGAAAAAAACAGATTTCCTTTGTTTGTTGTTTTATATCATTAGGCAATGGTATGATTTAAAATCAGAAAAGGACGTGTTGATCAATCAACGCGTCCTTTTTTAATTTTCTGAATCATCAAAAAATGATGATCGTTATCTTACCAGTGTGAGGGTGATCTTACCGGAGAGGTCACCCAATTGGTCTAACATTTCTTCATCTTCCGGATCAAGCAATCCCAAAGAGCCGATCAACTCGCTGGTGAGGGTCTGTTCGCCCACAACTCTTGTGTCGGTCATGGTGGTGAGTGTTAGAGTCAGGGGCATCTCATCGTCTGATATGGTCAATTTATCTTCATTCAGCGTCCAGTTAAAACTATCGGTTCCCTCTTCAGAAATTGCTTCACCCGTTCCATCTTCGTTGAACGTGACGGTAACAGGTTCATCGTCGCTGAAACTGATATCCTGAAAGCCTGGTATGTCGGAGGAAAAAGAGACCTCTGATTTTTCCTGTGTCCAGGTGCCGGTAATATCAAAGGATTCATCATCCTCGCAACTGGCAAAAGTAAAAACAATAACTGCTAATGCTAATAAATAATTGATTCTTTTCATGAAAAGTTGTTTTTGTTGGTTAGTAAAATAATAATCTGAAATAAAATTGTGAACGTATTCATTGCTTAAACTTAAAGGTACTAAATTTATTGCTTCAGAAATAGAAATATCTAAGCAAAAAGAACTGATTTGAAGACCTTACATGAATATTTTAGTTTGCAATTAATTTTATGCTAAAGTGATCCTGATTTACCGATCCTTGATTTATATCTGAATCCGAATTTTAATCCTTTTTTTTATTCACACAGTATAATTTCATGGAGGTTCTGTTTGTTCAAAATTTACAAAAAGAATCTTTTTTCAGCATTTAATAAAGAGAACTTACAAAAAAACGTCAATTGTTATGTTGGGTTGCAATTAAAACATCCAATGCCCGCCTTCCAATTAAGGCATTCATTATCAGGCATAATTTGAGACACAAGTTTTCTTATTAACACTGAATTTCTGCATTTTAAGTATGATGATCCAACGAATTCGTTTGTTGCTTAAAGCAGCGCCTGCATAAAGGTTCATAGGATTCTTTTTCACCCAGCACCACAAGCTTTTCACCGTGTATGATGCGATGGGAGAAATGTGCCAGATTGCCACATTTAACGCATATGGCGTGTACTTTGGTAATGTATTCAGCAATGGCAAGTATATTGGGGATAGGACCGAAGGGGTTGCCCTTGAAGTCCATATCCAATCCGGCAACGATAACCCTGCATCCCTGATGGGCGAGCTGACTGCAGACATTGGGCAGTTCATTATCAAAAAACTGTGCCTCGTCAATACCCACCACATCAACATTGTTGGCCAGCAATAGTATATTGGAAGAGGAGGGGACCGGCGTGGATAAGATCTCATTGGCATCATGCGAAACAACCTTCTCCTCATCGTATCTCACATCTACGGCGGGCTTGAATATTTCTACGTGTTGCCGGGCAATTTTGGCCCGCTTCAATCTGCGGATCAATTCTTCCGTTTTACCCGAAAACATGCTGCCGCAGATCACTTCTATCCAACCACGGTCTTTTGCACTCTGAATATCGTTTTCCAAAAACATGAAACAGTAGTTTGTTCTAAATAACGGAAAGATTCCGTTGCCCGCCACAAGGCCAAACCGAAAAAGATTTTTCCGGGCAACTCAGCATCCTGGCTTTTATCCGGCAATGTACTTATTTATCAACGAGTCGATTCCGAAAACGAGTTTTCGGAAAAAATCGTGAAAATATTATGTTTTTAATTGTCTGAATTTCTGGTAATTAATATTAATGCCCATTTCTGTAATTTGTGGACAATATACTTTTAGAGTGAACTCATCAACTTTAAACACAATTTGATGAATATGTATATGATGATAAAGACTTTAGAATAATTATTCTTTTCAATCGTTTTAAGCAAAGTTACAACAAGTTTTTTTTCACTTTTATAGTTTATTTACCTTTGCAGAAAAATCAATGCACAAAAAAGGTTCTTTGATGCGCTGCTTTTAAAAATCGCGAAGCGATTTTTTGAAAACCTGAACAAACAGGATGTCTTTCTAAGATCATATTATGTGTGTAAATGTTTCATTATACGATCAGTCAACTTTTTCAGTTCATCTGTGTTGCCAACAGAACTCATGTTTTGTGTTGCATCCAACAATGATCAGAATTACAGAAACATGACAAACTTAAGGGTTTGAGTTTTGTTGTCTCTTTGGTCGTTTACCACGAATGAATTTTTTTGGGAGGATCAACAAATTTTCAGGAAAAACTTTTAAACATCAGATAAAACCCAGATTTCGTTAACAATAAAAAATACTTATCATTATGAACATTTCCGAAGTAAAACAAAATATTCTTCATCTTTCAGACAGCATTGCCCGCAGATCGGAGATCATTGATAAACAGAAAGGAGAAAGAAATTTGCTTGAAATTGATTTAGCCATGGAAGATATTCGTTTTCTTTACCGGGAAATGGAACGACTGAAGCTGTTAATAAATCAGGATATTGCGCCATCCAAACCCTCTTCTGCAAAAGCGTTTGAGCAGAATCCTTCCGGGAAGGATCAATGGAATTCTTCTGTCAAAAACAACAACGATAAAGAGGAAAAAATCGCTGCAAGGGACACTTCTGACAAGCACACCGTTTGGCCTGAGAAAGAGCAACAAACGGTTCATCATACACAGGTAACTTCCAATGCCGTTGCTGCTTCCACAAGTGAAAAACAGTCTGAAAACATTTCACAACCCGAGAAAGAGCAACAGGAGGTAAAAAAGGAACCAGAACCGGTTAAACAGGAGGAAACGATCTCAAAAAATACAAAACCTGAAATAGCATCAACCGAAGAGACCAAACCCATTGATGCACCGAGGCAGAATGAATCACGCAATTCTGCTGTTCCTTCTTCCTCTTCGCAAAAATCCGAGAACCATGCGCCTGTGAAGTCTTTGGGAGAAACCATTGCCGATAAAAAAACAGTTGTAGCCGATAAGTTTGGTAGTTCTCCCAATTCGATTTACGAGCGCCTCTCAAAAATAAAGGAAGACCACAGCATAGGTGCAAAAATGCAGCAAAAACCTGTTGCAAATATCAAATCTGCCATCGGAATCAATGAGAAGTTTTTGTTTATCAATGAATTGTTTAACGGCGACATAAGATCTTATAATGATTCTGTTGATAAACTCAACAACTTTTCTTCTATTCATGAAGCTTTTGAATATCTCAATTTGCTTACGGATACTTTCCAGTGGGATGGCAACCGGTCTTCTGAAACCATTGAAAAATTCGCGAACCTTGTACAGCGTAGATTTATGTAAACACAGAAACGGCAATTTTGCCTTGTTCTTTAACTTTACCGTATGTCGGTTTTATTTGTTATACCAACTCCATTGGGAAATCTTGATGATATCACCATCAGAGCGGTAAAAACGCTCAGACAGGTTGGTGTGGTGTTGGCTGAAGATACCCGTAAAACCGGTATACTTCTCAATCATTTGGGCATTAAGGTGAAAATGATGTCGCACCACATGTTTAATGAACACCAAACACTTCGATCTGTGGTGGATTTGATCCTTGCCGGTACAAAGGTCGGTTTGGTAAGCGATGCAGGTACTCCTGCCATATCCGATCCGGGTTTTTTACTGGTGAGAGAATGCATCAGGAATAACATCAGGGTGGAAACATTACCTGGTCCTTCGGCATTCCTCCCGGCTCTTGTTAATAGTGGATTGCCCTGCGACCGTTTTTGTTTTGAAGGATTTTTGCCTGTAAAAAAAGGACGAAAAACCCGTTTGGATATACTGAAGTACGAACCACGTACCATGGTTTTTTATGAATCTCCTCACAAACTTCTTAAAACGCTTCGTGATCTTTCTGCTGTTTTCGGGGCGCAAAGATTGGCCTCGGTATCACGCGAACCAACAAAAATACATGAAGAAAACATAAGAGGATCACTGGATGAATTGTTGGTGTATTATTCACAAAATATCCTGAAAGGGGAGATCACGCTTGTAGTGGAAGGGTATAATGACAAAAAACAGGACTGAAAAACTTTGTTTTATTTTAGTGTTTTCTTTATCAGTCTGTTGTGATAATCCTGATTTTTTTTGATGCGACATTAGTTGTCTTTGCTTTGCTTTAATTTAGCATCAAAAAAATATGAGTGTGCAAAAATCATATACTTATCATCCTCATTTTTATGATCGGAAAGCGATCAATATTTTCAATCGTGAAAATTTTCTGACAACGTTGCGTAGGTGGGAAGAAGATTTTCACCAGCATTTTTCATATTGCTTTGCCAATTTCCTCACAGGTAGTTTTACCTCCATGAAATTGCTCGAAAGGTCGCTTGCTTTGGAATCTTATCAGATTTGTGGTATGGAATTGGTCAACGGGTTCATTGACCTGGATGTGCATTTGGCTATCGAAAAACATAGCCGCTATCAAACCCTTTATGCCATCGATTCCACCCTCACAAAGGTGAATCCCAATGCACCTCTTTTCCTCATTTTGGATCATCGTTTACCCTCCGATATGGTGATTTTGAGATACATTGAAGGTGGCGATAAAAGCCAAAACGCTTTGAAGTTTACATGTGAAAATATGTCATATTTCAGCACGCGCGATCAAACAAACAAAACCCCAAAGGATGGGAATTAAAAATCTTAGTAGTTGGGGTTTGGCTGGTTTTTCCCGCAGCATATAAAAATTCTCACAGGTTGTGCTTATTCATCCAATTTCAGAACCGCCATAAAAGCAGATTGGGGTACTTCAACATTTCCTACCTGGCGCATTCGCTTTTTACCTTTTTTCTGCTTTTCCAGGAGTTTTCGTTTACGGGTGATGTCTCCTCCATAACATTTTGCTGTTACATCTTTTCTCAATGCTTTCACTGTTTCACGGGCGATGATCTTGGCTCCGATACCCGCCTGGATGGCAATATCGTATTGTTGCCGGGGGATCAGTTTGCGGAGTTTTTCGCAAATTTTTTTTCCAAATACATAGGCATTTTCGCGGTGAATAAGAGCAGATAGTGCATCCACCTGGTCACCATTGAGCAGGATATCCAGTTTTACCAGGTCTGATTGTCTGTAACCTATGGGATGATAGTCGAAGGAGGCATATCCTCGCGACAGGGTTTTTAACCGGTCGTAAAAGTCAAATACAATTTCAGAAAGGGGCATCTCAAAGGTAAGCTCCACCCTGTCAGTGGTCAGATAAACCTGGTTTTTGATGCTGCCTCGTTTATCCATGCATAGTGACATAATGGTTCCGACAAATTCTGATTTGGTAATGATTTGAGCACGAATGAAAGGTTCTTCAATGTAATCCAACTCATTGGGGCCAGGCATATCTGAGGGATTGTTCACGATCAGTTTTGCCCCTTTCTGGGTATAGGCATAATAAGATACATTTGGAACCGTGGTTATGACGGTCATTTCAAATTCACGTTCCAGGCGTTCCTGCACAATTTCCATGTGCAACATGCCCAGAAAACCGCAGCGGAAACCAAAACCCAGTGCTGCCGAAGATTCTGGTTCGAAAGTAAGTGAGGCATCATTAAGCTGTAGTTTTTCCATTGCCGATCTTAGTTCCTCAAAATCATCGTTTTCAACAGGGTAGATGCCTGCAAACACCATGGGTTTTACCAGTTCAAAACCCTGGATCGGTTCAGTGGTGCCTCCTTTGATATGTGTGATGGTATCTCCAACCTTTACTTCACGTGCCTCCTTGATGCCGGAAATGATGTATCCAACATCGCCGGCATAAATATTTTTTCTTGGTATCTGGGCTATTTTCAGTACACCTACTTCATCAGCGTCATATTCTTTTTTTGTCGCCATAAATTTTACATGATCACCTTGTTTTATCTGACCGTTGAATATCCTGAAGTAGGCTACCACACCCCTGAATGGATTGTAAACCGAGTCAAAGATCAGTGCCTGCAATGGGGCATCGATATTGCCTTTGGGATGGGGGACTTTCTCTACAATTGAATTGAGTATTTCTTCCACACCCATGCCTGTTTTTCCACTGGCGGGTATGATATCTTCATAATCGCATCCTATCAGATCCACGATCTGGTCTGATATCTCTTCGGGCATGGCACTGGGCAGATCCATTTTGTTGAGAACAGGTATGATCGTGAGGTCGTGCTCCAAAGCAAGATAGAGATTCGAGATGGTTTGTGCCTCCACACCCTGGGCTGCATCAACAATAAGCAATGCTCCTTCACAGGCGGCGATGCTTCGCGATACTTCATAACTGAAATCCACATGCCCGGGAGTATCTATAAGATTTAAAACAAATATCTCTCCTTTGTATTC
>CAYMLS010000153.1:0-11399 GCA_964390665.1 uncultured Bacteroidales bacterium
GTTTTCAGAAACTATCAGAAAGATGGTATTCACGGGAGGTTCTTCCAGGATTTTCTGCAACTTGGGTGCAGCAGCATGATAAAGTCGTTCAATCATCCATATGATGATGATCTTGTACCTGGATTCATAGGATTTGTATCCCAGTACCCTTACGATCTCATTGCAGTCGTCGGAGTTGATGATACCCTGTTTGTTTTCCATCCCAATAAAATTATACCAGTTGTTTAAACTTATATAGGGAGTTATTGCCAGGTATTCTCTCCATTGGTTGATGAAATCTTTGCTTATCAGCGATTTGTCGCCCTGTTTTTTAGAGGGTATAGGGTAAAAGAAATTGACATCGGGGTGTGCAAGCTTGTTGAATTTGATGCAGGAACTGCATGTGCCGCAGGCATCTTCCATTCCCGGATTTTTGCAGGAAAGGTAACGGGCATAGGCAAGGGTGAGTGCCATTTTGCCATTACCCCCGCTGCCTAAAAATAGTTGTGCATGACTTACACGGTTTTTTTTAGCGTTTTCAATAAGCTTTTGTTTTACCGTTTCCTGACCCAGAATATCTTTAAAAAACATAGGATGTTTAGCATTTAATTTTAAGGGTTAAAATTACATACAATTTTTCTAACCTGATGCATTTGGTATCTGCCCGGAAACAGTGTTTTGTTTTGATCCGTCTGATAAAATACATCAACTGTAAGGTTCGCCTCCCTTTGCTAAGTTTTGGCAATGAGATGAACCGGGCCATGACAATCGAAAAACAAATATAATCAGATGGAATTCTTGCCCTGATGTTTTCAAATTGAATACGCAGAAAAAGTTTTTACTGAAGGCAACAGATAAAGTTGTGGAAAATGAACAACGCGTGTGGTATTTATTAGGCTAGTGGATAGTATTCCCGCAAGACAAATCTTAAAAATAATTAAAATAAATATGGAATTGAAACCTTTCAGGTGTTCATCTTTTTGGTGTAATGAAAAGTTTTCAACAATATTTTCCTTTCAAAAGAATTGATTTTTCTATGCTTATGCTTTGTTTTGTGTTTTCTCTGTTGGTAAAAATAAGGCGTTGAGATATTTATTTCCGTGGTTTATAGTTATCTTTGCATTTTAAAGCAAAAACAGAGATTGAATGTTTTTTGTAAAGAAAAAATTCATACTTTTGCACTCTTTTTTGCTAAAAAGAAAATTTCAAGTCAATCGAAAAGAATCTGACGATTTGTGAATAAAAAAAAGGATCAGGTTTAATTTTTGATTCGACAAGTAGAAATTAAAATCACCAATAATGAAGCAACAAAATGTGTTTAAACTTCTTCTGGTTGTTGCTATTCCCCTCATCATTTTTGCAGGCTTGATCATGTTTAACCAAACGGAGACTGTAGTTGAGGAGATTGTAGTTGAGGAGGTTGAGGTAAAACACGATTTGCCTGCCATTCTGGAACAGGGGGTTCTGAAGGCAACAACAGATTATAATTCAACCAATTATTTTGTTTATCGTGGTCAGCCCATGGGTTTTCATCTTGAGATGCTGAAACTTTTCACCCAGCATATTGGTGTTGATCTTGAATTGTTTGTGAGCAATGATCTGCAGGAAAATTTTGCCTGTTTGATGGCGCAGAATGAGTGCGATCTGATTGCTATGGATCTTACGGTTACACGGCAAAGACGCAACTTGCTCGATTTTACAGAGCCTCACAGTCAAACACGACAGGTGCTTATTCAACGCCGCCCTGAAGACTGGTACAACATGCGTTCCACAGAAATAGAGGATCAACTGATCAGGAGTCAGTTGGATCTTGCCCGCAAAACCATTCATGTACAAAAGAATACATCATTTATGGTTCGCCTCGATAATCTGATGGATGAAATTGGCGATACCATTTATATTGTTGAGGTTGAGGACGAGACAGAGCAGCTGATTGAAAGGGTTGCCAACGGAGAAATAGAATATACCGTGAGCGATGAGCACGTTGCCATGGTAAATCAAACCTATTATCCAAATATCGACATTCAAACCCCTCTGAGTTTTTCACAGAATCTTTCCTGGGCTGTAAGGCATGATACCCCTTTATTGAAAGAGGCGATTGATGAATGGATGCGTAAATTTAAACAAACCCGCCAATACGCCAACCTGTATGCCAAATATTTTAAAAACCCACGAAGTTCTTACATGGCACGCAGCGATTATCACTCCCAGGGAGGGGGTAAAATATCTGTTTTTGATGATCACTTTAAGCGCTTTGCCGAGATCATCGGGTGGGATTGGCGACTCATTGCCTCCCTGGCTTTTCAGGAATCCAGGTTCAGAAACGATGCAGTTTCCTGGGCCGGAGCCTTCGGCATTATGCAACTCATGCCCAATACGGCATCCATGTACAACGTTAATTACAATTCATCGCCGGTAGACAATATTGTGGCTGGCATTAAATACCTCAGGTGGATCGAAGACAGGCTCATTAAAATTATTGATGATGATGAGGAGAGAATCAAATTTGTACTCGCCAGCTATAATGTGGGCATAGGGCATGTGCTTGATGCCAGGCGCTTGGCCGAAAAGTACGGAAAGAACCCGGACGTTTGGAAAGATAACGTTGATTATTATGTACTAAACAAATCCAAACCTAAGTATTACCTTGATCCTTTGGTAAGACACGGATATGCGAGAGGTTCCGAACCTTATCATTACGTTACTGAAATCCTGGAACGTTATGAACATTATAAAAACATTGTTGACGAAGGTTAATTCAGGGTAGCATAAATAATAATTTTCCGGAAAAAGAGGCATCTGTTTGGTTTGCCTCTTTTTTTTGATGAATATTTTGCTTCTAATTATCCTGATCACATTGTTGAACACTATTTTTAGTGCGCCTCCAGCCAGTTATTTCCGGTATTCATATCGGTAACCAGTTCCACTTCCAGTTCCATAGCGTTTGTCATGTGTTTTTTTACCAATGCTTTCAGATCCACAATTTCGTCTTTTGCGGCATCAAAAACCAATTCATCGTGCACTTGCAAAATCATTCGCGACTGAAAGTTTTTCTTTTTCATTTCATTATAAATGTTGATCATGGCTAATTTGATCATATCTGCTGCTGAACCCTGAATAGGTGAATTAATGGCGTTTCTTTCGGCATAACCCCTAACTGCCCCGTTGGAGCTGTTGATGTCAGGCAAATACCGCCTTCTTTTCATGATGGTTTCCACGTATCCGTATTCACGTGCAAAAGCGATGGTATGCTCCATATACTTTTTGATGCCGGGATATTGGGCGAAATAGTTGTTGATGATCTCCGCGGCTTCACCTCTGGCTATGTTGAGCCTGTCTGCCAGCCCAAAAGCAGAAATACCGTAAACAATTCCAAAATTTACCGTTTTGGCTTTTCGCCGCATTTCTTTTGTTACGTTTTCAAGATCCACACCAAAAACCTTTGCCGCTGTGGCAGCGTGAATATCAAGATTGTTTTTAAAAGCGTCGATCATCGATTCATCTTTGCTCAGGGCAGCAATGATCCTGAGTTCTATCTGCGAATAATCTGCAGCCAGGATAACATGGTTTTCGGAAGTGGGAACAAAAGACTTCCGTATTTCGCGACCCTGCTCGGTGCGTATGGGGATGTTCTGTAAATTGGGGTTGTTGGATGACAACCGGCCTGTAGCTGCCACAGTTTGGTTAAATTGTGCATGAAGCCTGCCGGTTTTATTACTAATCAGTTTTGGGAAGGCATCCACATATGTAGATTTTAATTTTGTAAGTGATCTGTAATGTAGTATTTTTTCTACAATTGGATGTTTATGGGCAAGTTTAGAGAGTACATCCTCACTGGTGCTGTATTGTTTGGTTTTGGTTTTTTTTGCCTTTTCCACAATTTTGAGCTTATCAAATAATATTTCTCCCAATTGCTTGGGCGATCCGATATTAAACTGTGTTCCGGCAATTTCATAAATCTCTTTCTCAACGCTTTCGATGTCTTTTTGTAGTTTCAGTGAGTATTCGGCCAGTGCATCTGTATCCAGTTTTACCCCATTGGATTCCATATCAGAAAGTACATAGATCAATGGGGTTTCCATCTCATAAAACAGTTTTTCAAGGTTATACTCCCTG
The DNA here is from genome assembly GCA_964390665.1 of uncultured Bacteroidales bacterium. Lineage (GTDB taxonomy): Bacteria > Bacteroidota > Bacteroidia > Bacteroidales > UBA7960 > SKVR01. The sequence continues at coordinate 4,096 of CAYMLS010000153.1, forward strand.
AGCCGGGGTTCAAAAACCTTTCTGAGTTGTATGGTAATATCAGCATCTTCGCAGGCATATGCCGTAATGAGGTCGATAGGCACATCGCGCATACTTTTTTGGTTTTTGCCCTTTTTCCCAATGAGCAGTTCAATGCTCATGGGTTGCTTGTTCAGGTATGTTTCAGAAAGAACATCCATGTTGTGGCGCATATCTGGTTGCAGCAGATAATGGGCAATCATGGTATCAAATAATTTTCCCTGTACATATATTTCATAGTTTTTCAGCACGCCTGTATCAAACTTGAGGTTCTGACCGGTTTTTTCAATGTCCGGGTCTTCAAAAATCATTTTGAACTTTGCGGCTAACTCCTGTGCCTGCTTTTGGTTATCTGGAAAAGGTACATACCAGGCTTGCCCCGGTTTCAATGCAAAAGCTATCCCCACAAGTTGTGTATCATTGCTTGTAAGTCCTGTGGTTTCTGTATCAAAACAAAACGAATTGCTTTTCTGAAGTTTACTGAGCAGGTCATCGATTTTTTCGGGTGTATCTGCCAATTGAAAATCGTTTTCCTTCATCAATTTTTCCGCCTTTTTTTTCACCAGTACCTTTGGGTCTTCAAAGGCATCGGTTCCGGCAAACATATCCATCTGAGCAGAAATTTTTTCTTTGGAAGGCATTGCTTCGGGAGATTCTTCACTGATATGCTCAAAAACACGTTTGGCATAGGTTCTGAATTCGAGTTCATCGAACAGAGGTATGAGCACATTGGGGTCGGGGTCTTTTCTTTTGAGTTTTTCCTCATTCCATTCCACAGGTACATCCAGAATAATGGTGGCAAGGCTTTTCGACATGAGCGCCTGCTGCGCATTTTCTTTCAAACTTTCGCGGCTGCGTTTTTCCGTTACTTTATCAACATTTTCCAGGATATTTTCAACAGAACCGAATTCGCCAATGAGTTTTTTTGCTTTTTTCTCGCCAATACCCGGCACCCCTGGAATATTATCGGAAGCATCGCCCCACAGTCCAAGAATGTCGATCAGTTGGGTAGGTTCTTTGATGGCGAATTTTTCACATACTTCCTTTACGCCCCATACTTCCGCACCATTGCCCATTCGGGCAGGTTTATACATGAAAATATTTTCAGATACCAGCTGCCCGAAATCTTTATCGGAAGTCATCATGAAAACTGTGAAGTTTTCTGTTTCTGCTTTTTTGGCCAAGGTGCCCACAATGTCATCGGCTTCGTACCCCGGAACTTCAAGCACAGGTATATTGAATCCCTCAATAAGTTTTTTAATGTAGGGTATTGCCAGCACAATATCTTCGGGTGTATCCTCGCGGTTGGCTTTGTATTGCGTAAAATCAGTTTTTCGTTGTGTAGGGGCAAAAGCATCAAAAGCAACGGCGATATGCGTAGGGTTCTCTTTTTTTAGCACCTCGAGCAATGTATTGGCAAAACCCAACACAGCGGATGTGTTCAATCCTTTTGAGTTTACTCTGGGATTGCGGTTGAGAGCAAAATAAGCTCTGTAGATAAGTGCCATGGCATCTAATAAAAACAATTTCTTCTTTTCCTGCATGTATAATGGTTTTTGAGTTTCTTTTTTTCAAAGATACGGCAAAAAAACGGCAGGTAAGAAATCGAATACAGAGAAAAAACAAATATTGGCAAACTTGTCCACGCCATCAAAAAGAATGTACCGGATGTTTACCATCTGCTGGGAAAACAGCACCGGATATTATTCATTTTCTGTTTCTGCGGGGTTTACCACGCTCCCCATAAATAGCAATGTGTTGGTGGTTCGTTCACGAATGGCAAACAAAAAAGGTTTGTTGGCAAAAAATACCGGACCTACACTTTCGGTATTAATTCCTATGGTTGTAACTGCTGCAGCTTCGGTGCCTTCTTCATTTACATCAATAAAAGTGTTTTGTTTTACAAAACTCACATAAAGATACTTATCTGAAATGCCCGAGAGATCGGCCATTGATTCGCTGAATGCATCCAGCATGCCCATCTCCTTCAAAATGTTGTTCAGTTTTTTTTCATAATCGAAACTGAATTTGGGCAATTGTATTTGCACCGGAGTCCAGATGTCCTGGCTGTGAAAGGATTCTGTTAACTCTTGCCAGGATTGGGCATCAAAAGTATGATAGAAATCGTTGAGGGTTTGATGAGGTTTGATCAGCACCATTGAAAAATTCTTCCTTCCATAGGGCAGTTCAACAGCACTGTAATGATTGTTCTCAAATGATTTTGCTGGTATTTCCCCGGTCATGGTCTCTACATTTTCCTGTGTATCGTCATCAAAATAAAAAGGAAGAGATCTGGTATTGGAAGCATCAAACTGGTGGGTCCAATCACCTTTGAAATACAAGGCATTCATTAAAAACATGACCGTCAACGGGTCAATGGATTGAATCACCTGGTCTATTTTTCCGTTGGTATGGTCACTGGCCCAGTTGTTTATTGTGTTTATCGCCTGCTGACTATCAAAATCGAGACTTTCTGTATGGGCATCAAAATTATCTGCGATCTTGTCCAGAAACGACTGGTGAAAACTGAATCCCATCCGGTAAAAAACTGCATTGGCGATATTCAGGGTTACCTTTTCGTCTGCATTGATCAATTGAGGCACAAGGCTCATATATGCCTCATTGATCTCCTCTAAACTCATATTGTCTTCATAACCAAGCATTTCTCTTATTTGGTTATAGGTCTCATTTTCTGCACCATTTAACAGCATGGTGAGGGCAATGCTTGCACTCAGGGGGGAGACCATCATGTTGCGATTCTCTTCTTTGGCAGTAAGGGTGAAGAAATCGATGGCAAATTGATTGTTGCTTTTGATGACTTCTGCCGCTTTGGTTGTCAGTTCAATTGTTTGGGGTTCCTGTTGGGGTTTGTCACTGCTTTTTTCGCAGGAAGAGTTTAACAGGAAAGGAACAATGAGTATGAGTGTGAATGTCATGTTTTTCATAAATCAGGATTTTTTGATAAGGTTCATTTTTTTTCTTGTTTAAGCCAGTATTCGTTATTATTATTGAGTACAGTCTAAAAACTTGTTTTTAGACATTCGTGTAAATTTTGTTTTGTTTTATATTGCTAATATTCAATCAATTAGATTCGTGTAAATGAGTGAAAATTTGTGGACAAATACTTTTTTTACTGGACTCATTATTGAATACGGAATCAGATACAAAAATGCTGCAAAAGTTTACACATTTCTGCCATTATAAAAGTTAAAATGATTTGCATAATGCTAAATTTGACTTTATATTTGCTTTCATGTAAATAAAGAAATTACAAACCTGATTGTAACAATCACTAAAACAAAAAGAATTATGTCGAGACCCGTAACATTATTTACCGGACAATGGGCAGATCTGCCCATAGAAACCATGTGTGAGAAAGCCAAATCTTTTGGCTATGACGGAGTGGAACTATGCACCTGGGGCGATCATATGGAAATTGATAAAGCAGACCAGAACTACTGTGATCAGAGAAAAGAATTGTTGCAAAAGCACGGATTGCAATTGTTTACCATTTCTACCCATCTGGTAGGGCAGTGCGTATGCGACCCGATAGATGAGCGTCATAAAGGAATTCTGCCGGCGTACATATGGGGCGATGGAGATCCGGAAGGGGTAAGGCAACGTGCTGCTGAAGAGGTTATTGAAACAGGGAAAGTGGCCAAAAGGCTGGGATTGGATACGGTTGTTGGTTTTACGGGTAGTCCGATATGGCACCTGTTGTATTCTTTTCCGCCAACACCGCAGATCATGATCGACAGAGGTTTTGAAGAATTTGCCACACGTTGGAAACCCATCCTGGATGAATATGAAAAACTGGGCGTTAAATTTGCCCTGGAGGTGCACCCTACAGAAATCGCCTTTGATATAGTTTCTGCCAAAAGAGCATTGAAAGCGCTGGATGATCATCCGGCATTTGGTTTCAATTACGATCCAAGTCATCTCGGATACCAGGGTGTTGATTATGTAAAATTCATTTATGATTTTGCTGATCGTATTTTTCATGTACACATGAAAGATGTGCACTGGAGCGATGTACCCAGGGATGTTGGGGTATTTGGAGGACACACCCAATTTGGTGATCACCGGCGCTTTTGGGATTTTCGTAGCATAGGACGGGGTAAAATTGATTTTGAAAGCATCATAAGGGCTCTTAATGATATTGGTTACAAAGGACCTCTTTCCATCGAGTGGGAAGACAGTGGCATGGACCGGGAAGCCGGTGCGACCGAATCATGCACATTCACAAAAAATGTTGATTTTGAACCTTCTGGTATTGCTTTTGACGATGCCATGCAAAAATAACTCCTGCCTGAAGGAAAACGTCAACAGCTGCCTTTTGACCGCCTTCAAAACAGTCAACTTGTTTTTTAGCGTGGTTCGTGTTTTTTATCCATCGCATCATTTGTCGTTTTTTTATCAGGCAAACCGATAGAACATGACCATTCTTGCTGATAATCCTTGTTCTGTTTTTATTGACCGGGTCATGACAAAAATTTTGACACACACGTGGATGATTAGATTTCGCAGGATGGTAAAACATGCAGTCAGAGTATTGTTGGCAAGCTCCCCCGTAAGAAAAGAATGGGGACCAAATTAATCAAATTAAAAACAGATGATACCCCGGATGTTTTCTCCGGGGTTTTTTATGCTGAAATGTTGGGAAGGGTTTGTTTGAAATTTTAAGTGTCTTTACAAGTCAGCAAACGGGCATTTTGCTGCTAAAATTTCCTGTAATCCGGTTTAACAGAATTCTAATGAGGCCTGATTTTCTATGTAGATGTTGTCTTTTTTGAGGAAAGATGAACTTCCCATCATCTATTCATCAGAAATTCAAATATATACTGATATGTAGGATTATTAATACGAGTTAGAAAAATTCAGAATAATGACTATCTTTGTCATATGAAAAGTCATGGTTTTTTCCGTGGCTAATGTCTTAAGTTTTGACAAGCAATGATTTACGACAGATTTTTTTACTGGAAATTTATTTCGTTTCCACACTTTTTTCCTCCTTCAAAAGGAGGTTGTTGATCTATGAAAAGCAAGAAGTTTGTCGATTCCCTTAGTATTTTCAGAACAATGAAAACCAGGTTCATGACCCAAAAAAACTATGCATGCCTATTAAAAAGACACAAAAAATAAGGGTTTTCTTGCTGACACTAATTATTCAATTCAATTAAAATAATCTCTTAATTATTTATTACATTATTCACAAATCATTCATTTATGGACACGAAAAAAAGGTTAATTCTGCCTCCGGAGGCTGATCATTTAATTAAAAATGCCCCTTCTTTTAAGGTTTTTGATACAGTAGAGCAGTTGGCAGATGCTTCTGTAAACGGACCGGACAGCAACTATTTTGAGGTAAAGTACGATGTAGAAGGAAAAGGTGAAATAACAGAAGCCATTGTTCACAGGGTAACCAATGGTATTTCAGCTAACTATGTTGATCCTTACATGCGTCGCCGCGACCCCAACACCATGGCTATTGGTGATTGCAAACCCTCTGATCAGCCCAGGTTTAAAGACAGATTTGGTTACTCTTTTGATAAATTGCGCCAGGAGACTTTTGTATGGATGGAGAAACAAAATCTGGCAGCTTTTTATTTTAAGATCGGAAATCTTGATAAACCCGAGTATGGTTTGGCGATTGTACCGGATAATGCGGGATTTTTTGCCATGGGATTGGCCATGTTGCAAAAAATTGTTCCGCAGGACACCATTCCTGATGGGCAGGTTGTCAAAGCAGTTATGTATATTGCACCTCCATTCCGCCATACCCATTTGGATGGAAAACAAGTAGTTGTGCATAACCGTTGCACCGAGGTATATGAAATATTTTCGTATAATCTGTATCCGGGACCCAGCGCCAAAAAGGGGATATACGGTGTTATCCTGAGTATGGGTGAAGATGAAGGATGGTCTACAGCACACTGTTCAGGAGTAGAATCTATCAGTCCTTACGACAATATTACCCGATTTATGCATGAAGGTGCCAGTGGTGGAGGTAAAACCGAAATGCTTCAGCACATTTTGCGTCTGCCAACAGGAGAGGTACTCATTGGTAAAAACCTTCAAACAGAAGAAATCAGAAGTATCACAATTCCTCGTTTTTGTGAAACAAGGCCTATTTGCGATGATATGGGCATGGTTCATCCATCTTTTCAAACAGGTAGCAAGAGACTCCGGATTCAGGATGCTGAGAATGCCTGGTTTGTAAGAACAGATAACATACTTGAGTATGGTAGTGATCCCAATCTGGAAAAAATAACCATCAACAGTAAAAAACCGTTGTTGTTCCTGAATATTGATACCAACCCCGGCGGTACCGCCCTGATCTGGAATCATATTGAGGATGCACCAGGCAAGCGTTGCCCCAATCCAAGGGTTGTTGTACCACGCGATTCTTTTCCTAATGTAGTGAACGAACCCGTATCTATTGATGTACGTAGTTTTGGTGTGCGTACTCCCCCCAGTACAGCCGAAAATCCCGGATTCGGTATTTTTGGTCTGTTCCATCTTCTGCCACCTGCTCTTGCCTGGTTGTGGAGATTGGTTTCACCCCGCGGACATGCCAACCCCAGCATCGTTGACCAGGGTGGTATGCAAAGTGAAGGTGTTGGATCGTATTGGCCTTTTGCTACCGGGGAGAAAGTTACCCACTCCAATTTGCTTCTGGATCAGATCGTGGAAAATACCATCACCCGCTATGTAATTGCTCCCAATCAACACGTGGGAATCTGGAAAGTGGGTTTCATGCCTCAGTTGCTGATGCGCGAATACCTTACTCACAGAGGAAATTCAAGGTTCAGGGCAGACCAGTATCAACCTGCCAGATGCCCGCTTTTGGGATACGAACTCAATTATCTTACCATTGAAAATGCCAAGATCCCATCACGCTTCCTGAAAGTTTACAAGCAACCCGAAGTGGGATTTGAAGGATATGATAAAGGGGCAGAAATGCTGTATGATTTCTTTAAAAAGGAACTACCGCAGTATCTTGTACCTGATTTATCTGATATGGGTAAGCAAATTATTCAAACATGCCTTGATGGCGGTTCTGCAGAAGATTATGAGAAAATAATCAAAAAAGGGTAAGTTTCCCAGAACCCTTTTCAAAACTAAAAAACCCGGTCGTTTTTACTTACCGGGTTTTTTTATTTATTTCTTTTGATGTTATCAACCGTTTTTATTCATTTTCCGGGAGTAACAAAACCTGCATTCATATTTTAAGCATTTGTATTGCCGGCTTAAAAATATTTGGTCTTATCAAAACATTGTTTTTC
>CAYMLS010000154.1:0-11394 GCA_964390665.1 uncultured Bacteroidales bacterium
GGGAAGACACTGCCGTAAACAGCATCAGCATTTCGCCCGATGAAATTACAATGGTGGAAGGACAAAAGGTTGAGCTCACAATTACTTTTGATCCACAAGATGCGACCAATCAATTTGTTGACTGGTCCTACAGCGAGGATGGGATTGCACAGGTAGATGAAAACAACATGCTTGTTGCCCTGGCAACAGGTTCGGTTAAAGTTTATGCCACCTCCATGCAAGACCAAAAAACCGACTCGGTGCAGGTAGAAGTGATGGAAAGCGTAGACCATGTCATTGCTGATTTTGACGAAATAATACCCGTAACTACTGAACCACAACCAGATACACCACAGATGTATTTCCCAGGTGGAACTGGAGAGATCGATGCTATTAATCCACTGCAAGGTACCGCCAACAACAGTGAACTTGTTGCTCTGTGGAACCGTCCCGAAGGATCGTGGAGACTTTTCGGAATGGTTCTACCCACCGATTTTCCACAAAACCTTGCTTCTTTTTCTCAATTCCAGTTTAAATTTTTTGGCGATGGCATAGAAACTTTGCACATTCAACTTAAAACGGTTGAAGAGAGTGAAATAGAAGCAACCATTCCCGTTGAAGGAGAAAATTGCTGGAAACTCTTCACGCTTGACCTCAACAGTTCTTTGAACCTTAAGCAATTTAACATATTTGTAAACCCTACCGGAGATACATTGGCAGACATGTACCATTTTGATGATTTTATGCTCACCGTTGAAGAGGCGGTATATTTTGAGGATCTTACAATCAGCAATAATTCTCTGGAAATGGAAAGTGGAGAAACATTTCAACTTACGGCCGATAACCAGGGAAATCCATTTACCTGGGTTACGGATAATCAAGATGTTGCCACGGTAGATCAAAACGGAATGGTTACCGCGGTTGGTGGTGGAACAGGAACAATAAAAGCAGTGCCGCTTTATGGAAATACAGTTGAATGCGAGGTAATTGTCAATGGAGGTACACAACCCCCGGAAGATCAGAAGATGATCCTTGATTTTCAGGCAATAGAATTCAACTGGTCCCCTTATGGTTCATATGCCTGGGCATCAAATCAATTTGGAATTACAGAAAACCCGGAAATATCTGATGAAAACAACTCCTCCAAAACATATTTTTGGTACAGAGACGGAACAAATAACTGGGGTGGATATGGTATTCAGTTTCCGCAAGAAGAAACAGCAGACTGGGAGTCTTTTTCTTTTCAGTTATACCCTGTAAAAGACACGATACAGGGTGTAAGGTTCGAATTGTTGCTTGGCGAAGAATCCATCAGTGACTTAGAGGCAGACAATTTGGGCATTCTTCCCAAAACATGGGGTACGGTAAATATGGACATCAGCGATTTTGTAAACGAAAACACAAACTATAGTCGCATCATTGTACAACCTCATAAAGGAACTGCTGTTGAAGATACCGTTTATTTCGATAATTTTATGATGAAAATGATGCCTTATATAGCGGTGTCAGGCATCGAAACAGAAGGAGAGCAAAGTTATCAGTTAGAGGTTGAAGAAACTTTACAGTTACAGGCACATGTTGTGCCAGAAAATGCTACCAATACAAATTTATTATGGGAATCGGATCAGCCAACGATCGCTTCTGTTACCGAAAATGGCCTGGTTACCGCTATCAATGAAGGAACTGCTGTTATTACCATATCAGCAGAAGATGATCCGGAAATTCAGGTAACAATAGAGATCATTGTTTCTGAAGGCACTGGCATCATCGTTCTGGAGCATGTCAATCTGGAGATATTTCCCAACCCTGCCCATGGTTTTTTCACAGTAAAAACCACACAAAACATTCAAAAAATTGAATTGATGAATCATTTGGGAAAAATAATTCATGTGCAGGAGGGAGAAAACAACAAGGAATTAAAGATTAGTAACTCAATTGCCCATACAGGGATTTATTTTATAAGGGTAACTTTTACCAATGGCATGGTTTCATCACACAGAAAAATATTCCTGATCGCTGATTAAATGCCCAAAGTAGAAGAAGTCCGGCAAATTATTTAAATTCAAAATAACCCGTATCTGAAATCGTTGAACCGAGCCTTGACAATAATATTGACATAGTTCTGCTGAGCATGTCGAAGTACACGCGGATGATTAGATTTCGCAGCAGGGCGAAACATGCAATATGAAGATTGTTAGCGAGCTCCCCGGTAAGAAAAGAAAGGGAAGCGACTTAATAAAAATTTAAACAGATGAACCAGAATTTTATACAAATTCCCACGTCCCCAAAACCGTGACGGGCTGACTACAACTCACCCCGCCACTAACAAGTTTTTTCCTTTTTGCGGCGGGGTCAATAGGTGTCAAAAAAAAAAGAACTTTACACAATTCATCAATATACAACCTTACTAAAACTTCATTGATTAATATTGTCGTTGATTAATCAGGCATAAGGCAGGACAAATTGTTCTGCCTTTGCTTTTATAATGGGTTCTTTACAAATCCTGAGACACCATGGTTCTGTCTTTTTACCCGCACAAAAAAAACCGGCCAGTATAATACTGCCGGTTTTTTTCAAAACATTGATAATCAAAAAGATTATTCATTAATGGCTGCCACACCTGGCAGTACTTTTCCTTCCATATATTCAAGCAGTGCACCACCACCTGTACTTACATAGCTAACCTGGTCGGCCATGCCCAGCTGGTTGATCGCAGCAACAGAATCGCCACCACCTACTAATGTAAAAGCTCCGTTTTCCGTTGCTTTTACCAGTGCTTCGCCAATGGCTTTGGTTCCTGCAGCAAAATTCTCCATTTCAAAAACGCCCATGGGGCCATTCCACAAAACTGTTTTGGAATTTGTGATCACCTCAGAGAATTTCTCAATGGACTTCGGACCGATATCCAGTCCCATCCATCCTTTTTCAATGCCATTGGAGGGGACGGTCTTTTTGTTGGCATCATTGTCGAATGCATCTGCAACAACAGCATCATCAGGAAAATGAATTTTCACCCCTTTTTCTTCTGCTTTGGCAATAATATCTTTGGCGGTTTCCAGGTAATCATCTTCCACCAAACTATTTCCGATTTCAGCACCCTGCGATTTCAGGAAAGTAAATGTCATTCCACCTCCAATGATCAGATCATCGGCTTTGTCAAGGAGGTTAAGGATGATATCAATTTTGGAAGAAACTTTTGCACCACCTATAATGGCGGTATATGGTTTTTGGGTATCATTCAGCACTTTATCTATGCTGCTCAATTCACGCTCCATCAGATATCCAAACATTTTTTCTTTGGCAAATTTGGCTACGATGGTAGTGGATGCGTGGGCACGGTGAGCGGTTCCAAAAGCATCATTGACATATACATCGGCCAGGTCGGCAAGTTTTTTGGCAAATCCTTCATCGCCTTTGGTCTCTTCTTTGTAAAACCTCAGATTTTCAAGCAGCAATACTTCGCCAGGTTTCAACGCTTCAGATAATTTCCTGGCACTCTCTCCAATACAGTCGTCTGCAAATTTCACTGTTGTTCCCAGCAGTTCAGCCAAATGATCAACCAAATGACGCAGAGAAAATTTATCTTCAGGACCTTCCTTGGGTCGGCCAAGGTGCGACATCAAAATTACACTGCCGCCATCATCCAGTATTTTTTTAATGGTCGGAACCGCTTTGCGCATGCGCGTATCATCCGTTATTTTAAATTCTTTGTTGAGCGGTACATTAAAATCTACTCTTATGATGGCACGCTTGCCTTCAAAATTTAATCCATCAATGGTTTTCATCTTTTCCTTTTTTTCGGTTAATAATTAGGTTATTTATCTAGTGATCATCGGTCTGAAAAACAAACTTAGCTTTATCAGACCGCAAATTTTTGTTTGTTTTACGAAAGTGCAAATTTACCGTATATAATCGTTTTTTTGAAATAGTTTGTGAAAGTTTATGTAAAATCCAACGACCTTCCATACAACAAATCAATACACCCCTATTCTTCAGAAAACTCCAGTAACATTTTACGGTAGACATTAAAAACATTCGACCGGGATACAAACCCCCTGTATTTACCATTTTCCACAACAGCCAAATTCCAAAGTCCTGATTCACGGAATTTTTTCATCACAATTTCCATACTATCTGTCGATTGCACCTTCCGTGTCGGTATGATCATCAGATCACGAACTTTCAATTCATCGTATTTGGAAGTTTCAAACATAATTTCTCTGATCTCATCCATGGGTACAACCCCCAAAAAGTTATGGTCTTTATCGATAACAGGAAAAATATTACGATTGGATTTAGCGATCAGTTTTACCAATTCTCCCAGTGTTTGATCCGGGTATACGGTTTTAAAATTCGTTTCCAGCACGTGCTGTAGTCTCAACAGTGTCAACACCGCCTGGTCTTTGTGATGGGTGATCAGATGCCCTTTGGCAGCTAGATTCTTGGTATACAGGGAATGAGGTTCAAAGTACCTTACCGTTAGAAAAGAAATGGAAGAAGTAATGATAAGGGGGACGAAAAGAGCATATCCGCCGGTGATCTCTGCGATGAGAAAGATGGCAGTGAGGGGCGCGTGGATAACGCCTGCAATAAGACCTGCCATCCCCACAAGGGCAAAATTATGTTCAGACAACCGGATCCAGTTCAACGAATTGATCAACCGGGCAAATACAAATCCGGTGATCCCTCCCATAAACAAGCTGGGGGCAAATACCCCCCCGATTCCTCCCATTCCGGTGGTTAATGAGGTTGCTACCGCTTTAAACAAAAGAACCAGTATCAAAAATCCCACGAACAAATACCCCGAATCATCTACAAAATAGCCCCAAATGGTATTGTTTAAAAGATTTTCGGGTTGCCCCGAAAGCATTGACCTCATCGTTACATAACCTTCACCAAACAAAGGAGGGAAAAGATAAATGATCAATCCGAGGATCATTCCGCCATAGAGAACACGTTTGTAGGGATGTTCAATTTTCTGTATCCTTGTTTCAACCTTTGAATTCATACGGGTAAAATAAAGCGACACAGCCCCTGCCACAATGCCCAGCAAAATATAGAAAGGAAAATGAGAAAACGTGAAAGGGTCTTTGATAGAGAAATAAAACTCCACCTGCTCGCCCAAAAGCAAAGAGGAAAAAAGCGTTGCCGTAACGGCAGCAATCAGAAGCGGAATGATGGAGGCAGTGGTAAGATCAAGCATCAAAACTTCAAGCGCAAAGATCAAACCTGCTATGGGCGCCTTAAAGATAGCGGCAATGGCAGCAGCAGCGCCGCAACCCAAAAGCAGTGTAGTCCGGCGAAAACCCATTTTTGTTTTCCGTGCCACATTGCTTCCTATGGCAGCACCCGTAGCAACAATGGGTGCCTCCATTCCCACAGAACCACCAAAACCGGCTGTCATGGTAACCCCTACCATCGATGACCACATATTGTGCAACTTCATTACCCCCTTATTCCGCGATATGGCGTACAAAATACGCGATACCCCATGACCAATATCATCCTTCACAAAAGTGCGAATATAAAAAACCGTAGCAGCAATACCTATAATGGGAAAAATAAAGATCAAAATATTTCTGGTTGGGTTGATCCCCTTTACCCATGCCTCCACATAATGTACAGAATTTTTAAGGACAACCGCCGCAATGGCAGCCAATAAACCTATAATAACACTCAAAAAAAGAAGAAAATGCCTGTCGTCGATAAACTTGCTCCGCCAAAGCAAAAATTTGTCTATTAAATCATCCAAAAAAATATGCTGGCGAATTGTGTTGAAAAATTTTTTCATTCGTTTGAAACCATGCCGATTTACGATTTATACAAATTGGTTCGAATGCTCAAAATTAGTATTTTTCGACGAAAATCACTCATATTTAATCAAATCTGAAAAATCATACCCCCGAAAAACTTTCCCATAAAACCCCATAGGCACGAATTAAAACCCACATATAAAGTGTTGAACAATTTTTAATACATGCAAAACAAGCAATCATTTGCAATTTTTCTTGTTTATGTATGAAACTATACATATTTTTATAGAATATTTAGTTTTGTGGGTTAACTTTCTTTTTAACGCAACGTAAACATAACAGACAAAAGAATAGGAAAAAACATCAATAAAAAAGAGAAGGCAATGGATGAATTAAAAAAAATTTACAGGATATTTCAAATCATTTCCAGACTCAGGACACCTATCGGTACCACCAAAAGATCGCTGGCAGAGGCATTTAACGTAAACATCAGAACCATAGACCGTTATTTTAAACTTCTGAGAGACCTGGGTTTTACCCTTGAAAAAAACAAAAGCAGATTCAGGATTCCAGACATAAGTAAGAAAAACATGAATACGGAAGACCTGATCGTTTTTAATCTGGAGGAAGCGGATATTATAAAACAGGCATTGCTCAATCATAAGATAAAAGACCCTTTGCAAAAAAGTTTGCTCACAAAACTCTATGCCCTGACAGATCTGGAAGAACTATCTGAAACGATTTACAACCAAAACGTTTCAAAGAACATCAACAATCTGCGACATGCCATCAAATACAGAAAACAAGCCATTTTGGTTGATTACCAGTCGGTAAACAGCCAAACTACCTGCAACCGGATTATAGAACCCCTGAAGTTTTATAACTACTTTACCTACTTACACGCTTTTGAAATTGAAAGCAAACAGGTAAAACAATACAAAACCGAAAGAATAACAGAAGTATTGGTGAGAGATGAGGATTGGCAGTTTGAAGAGCACCATGACTATGCCAGCATCGACGTTTTTGGAATGACGGGAAAAGACCCGGTGGATGTCAAATTGTATTTAAGCCCCAGAGCATCAAAGTTGCTGAAGGAAGAATTCCCTGACGCCACAAATTTCATCAAAACCCGTAAAGGAATCACTTATTTTGAAGGTACTGTTTATGACTTTGCCGGTATCGCAAGATTTATCATGGGTTTAATTGATGAAACCGATGTTATACATCCACCCGAACTAAAAAAATACGTACATTCGAAGATGAAAAGATTCCTGAGTTTGTACAACTCCTGATCCAAAAGTTTACACACAGAACCGCTTCCATACAACCGAAGCATTCGGATGTTGAATGAATTGTCTGTTGATTTTTTCAGTAATTGAATTGCCATGGAGAGCTCTCCCGCCTGAAACGCGGCAGCTATTTGACCTTTTACGTATTTTTAAAAAACAGCACATACATGAAAATCATCAACCTGATCGCTTTTCTTTTCATGATTATCATGAATTTTCTTGCCAACTATTTGCCATTGAATCAAAAAACCACCGGCGAATTATCAGCACAATATCCGAATCTGTTTGTCCCCGCAGGTATTACCTTCTCCGTTTGGGGAATCATCTACCTGCTTTTACTGGCATTTGTTATTTTACAGTTTTTTGAAACGAATCAGGAGTGGACAACTTACACACTCTGTTTTTTTGCGCTCAGCAGCGTTTTCAACGGACTATGGATATGGGCCTGGCATTACGAAAAAGTTTTTCTTTCCCTGATGATCATGGGAGGTATTCTGATCACTCTTCTGATCATCAATGCAAGGATTCAGCATCTCTCCTCCCCTTTCCTCAAAGCTACTTTTGGCATTTACCTGGGATGGATATGCATTGCCACCATAGCAAATGTTACGGCTTTGCTCGTAAACATAAACTGGTCTGGTTGGGGCATTCCGGATCAATGGTGGGCAATTGCCATGATCATCATTGGCGCCGCGATCATCGTTTTTGCAGTATGGCGCCTGCACAACCCTTTTCTTGCATTTGTGGCAATATGGGCATTTGCCGGTATTATCATAAACAGGATGAATGATCACCCCTACATTGTTTATACAGCGGTGGTTTCTATCATTGTATTGATCTTGTTTACCACAGTTTTTTCTATCAAAAAAGGTTTTTTATAATACCCGTCCTTTCATAACAAAAAAAACTTCCTAAATTTGCAACAAAATTTTAAAACTTCTGAAAAATACATTTACCATATTCCTCCTTCTGGTTGCCTCCATCATAGTGATGGTGCACGATTATATTCCGCACCACCATGGTCTGCACCCGGAAAAAAATCATTGCTCAGAACACTGCGGGCATGCCACCTTTGCATTGTCTGACAATTATTTAGATCACCCGCCTTGCGAAGATCCCGATCCTCATCAAAATAAAGACTGCTGTAAGCTGGTAAATATACCGGTGATCATTTCAGAATCGATTTCTTATGCAGGAAAACCTTTTAAAACAAAGGCAGATCACCTCTGTTTCAATCACTCTTTCTGCATGCCTGACAGGCACAATTATTCCCTTTTCAGTCAATTGGCACACCCGGAGGTTTTTCTCAAAGATCCTCCCCTTTTGCCCAAACACGATAAATATATATATTTCGGCGACCCATCCCCACCCCTCTTCAAAAGCATTGTATTTTCCTGATATACAATTGCTTGCCTGTATTTTTCCACTGACCAGAAAACATCTTGTTTGTCCTGCTTTTAATTCATCGTATATTTTTATTATATCCGTTCATCAAAGATCACAAAAAAACAAGGCCAACATATTCTCAAATACTAAAGTCCATTTTATGATCATTAACCCTTTCAGGGATCAACACATAACAAACGATCTATCTACTTTACAGATACGAACCACTTTATGCATACAAATCACAAACAAATGAAAAATATTATCTTATCTGTCCTGACTGTTTTTTACTTATTCTTCGGAAGCTGTCAGTCATCTCAAAACAATCATGAGCACAACGAACATGATAGTCATCAGCACAATGATGAAGATCCCCATGATCATGATCACGATCACGATCATGAAGAAGAATCGCTGACCATCGTAACATATTCGGCAGAAATGGAATTATTTGCGGAAGCAGATCCATTTGTCATGAATGAACGTTCTGCCATCCTGGCTCATTTCACATGGCTATCGGATTTTAAACCTGTAGAAAATGCCGAAGTCACCATACAATTGACAACCACAGACGGTAGCATAACCCAAACAGCAGATCATTCAGAAAAACCGGGTATCTATATGCTCGAAATTACACCTCGGTCAACGGGTGCTGCCCAACTCCTGGTTGAAGTAAAAACCGCGGATAAAACCCATACACTTGCCAGTGAAGACCTGATGATATACAGCAATGCCCATGAAGCCATGCATGCCCTTGCACATGAGCATTCCGACCATCCTGGCGCTATACCTTTCACCAAAGAACAATCGTGGCAGATTGATTTCAAAACGGAGGAAGTAGGCGAACGTCAAATGTCGGAGATCATCAAATCAGTAGGGGAGCTGCAGCCCACACCCACAGATGAAATAACACTTGTGGCAGGAACCCACGGAAACGTTATGCTGCTCCAAAACGACCTGCTGCCCGGTAAACAGGTCAATGCAGGGCAACCCCTTATGAATATCACAGGTTCGTCGCTTGCCGAAGGCAATACCCGTCAAAGATTTATTCAGGCGGCAAACAATTACGAAAAAGCAGCAAAAGACCATGAAAGAGCCAAAACCCTCTGGCAGGAGCAAATCATCAGTGAGCAGGATTTTCTGGAAGCCAAAAGAAACTATGAAAATGCAAAAGTTACCTATAACAACCTGTCTGAAAATTTCTCAGAATCGGGGCAGGTAGTGAAAAGCGAATTGAACGGTTTTGTGAAAGAAATTTATGTAACCCATGGTGAGCATGTAGAAGCAGGCACACCCCTTGTTAAACTCCACAGCAACCAATTGATGATGCTGGAGGTGCAGGTGCAACGAAAATATGCCAACCTGCTTCCATTGATAGCAGATGCCAATATTGTGGCATCCGATGAAGCAACATGGACCCTGGATGAACTGAATGGGAAAATGATCACCCATGCCCGCAGCACATCAGAAAAAAACCGGATGCTGCCGGTCTATTTCCAGGTCACCAACCCCGGATCCTGGATCAACGGTACCCTGCTCGATGTATTTCTGAAAACCCAAAGCGAAGAACAGGTAATGGCAGTACCCAATTCGGCTCTGATAGAAGAACAGGGAAATTTTTCGGTACTTGTGCAGATCAACCCCGAGTTTTTTGAAAAAAGATCCGTTAAAACCGGACAAAATGATGGATTATACACCCGGATCACACATGGTCTGAAAATAAACGAAAGAATTGTAACCCAGGGAGCGATCATGGTGAAACTTGCTGCCGCCTCTGCAGCTATCGACCCCCACTCAGGTCATGTTCATTAATCAGGAATCAGATTGTTGTTATGTTAGATAAAATTTTACACCTATCACTCGAGAACAGACTTTTGGTCATTTTGATTGCCATTGTTCTGATGGTAACCGGATTGCAGATCGCCCGCCAGATGGATGTGGATGTTTTCCCTGATATCACCGCTCCTACTGTTGTGGTGATGACAGATGCCCATGGAATGGCACCGGAAGAAGTTGAAAAACTGGTTACCTTTCCCATCGAAACAGCCGTAAATGGAGCAACCAATGTAAGGCGTGTTCGTTCTGCCTCTTCATTTGGTTTTTCATTTGTTTGGGTTGAATTTGATTGGGGAAGCGATATTTTCAGGGCACGCCAGATCGTGAGCGAAAAACTTACCGAAGTATCCTCGCGGATGCCACAGGGAACAGGAGTACCTACCATCGCCCCCCAAACATCGGTAATGGGCGAGATACTCTTTATCGGGCTGCAGTCAGACAGTACCGATATGCTTACCCTGCGAACCATTGCCGATTGGGACATAAAACCCGTTTTGCTGGCAACAGAAGGAGTTGCGCAGGTAACAATCATTGGGGGCGATTACAAACAATACCAGGTGCTTGCCGATCCCGGAAAACTTGCCCACTACAACATATCACTTCAGGAGTTGGCGGAAGTTTGTGAAGGGATATCAGACAATGCACAAGGCAATGTGATCAGGCAATATGGAAACGAATACATCTTAAGAGGTATTGCCCGCACCAATCAACTGGAAGAACTCGGTAAATCAGTAATTACTACCAGGGAAGGACAACCAGTATTGGTGCATGATGTTGCCAAAGTAAAAATTGGTGCTGCCGTAAAAATGGGACATGGTTCACAAAACGCCCGGCCTGCTGTTATCCTCTCAGTATCCAAGCAACCCAACTCCAACACACTGGAAGTGACAGAAAAAATTGAAGAAAACCTGGAGGCACTCAGAAAATCTTTACCGCCCGACATCATCATGGATACCGATATTTTCAGACAGGCAGATTTTATTCAAACCGCGATAGCGAATGTGCAAACAGTTCTCATTGAAGGGGGTGTATTGGTGGTGATCATCCTTTTGCTTTTTCTGATGAGTTTCCGCACCACCATCATTTCTCTTTTGGCCATTCCCATTTCTCTTTTGTCGGCAGTCATTGTTTTACACCTTCTCGATCTTAAC
>CAYMLS010000155.1:0-11388 GCA_964390665.1 uncultured Bacteroidales bacterium
GCTTCCCCGGTCTTCCCAACCCCGCTCGCCCCGTCGTCCGACGACTTCCAGATCGTCGGACGACTGAAAAACACATCAGGTTAAATCATTTTTCCCAGCACCCCCAGCCACAACCTGGCCCGGCTGGCCTGGGTGTAGAGGATGTTTTTATCCTGAGTCTCCATCCTGTGGGTATCGGCAATAAACACCATGTCGGCTTCCAGTCCTTTAAAGGTGCGGATGCGGGTGATGTTTACATGCTCAGCGCTGATATGCCCGGTATCGGTGCTGACTTCCTGAAGAGGGTATTTGCCAAAGGATCTCACATCTTTCAGGCAACTATCTTCTATTTTGGTGTTTACGATGATCACGATGCGGTCGGGAGATATATCTTTCTGCTGCACCAGTCGCAGCCACTCATCGCGCAGTATTTTCACCTGCTCCACATCGTTTTTGTAATCGTAGAATTCAACAGGTGCCCCGTCGGGTGTTTTACCGGGACAGGGTATTTGTTTGTTAATGTATTTTTCAAGCAATCCGATGATGTGGCGGGTGTTGCGACAGTTGTGGGGCAGTGCAAAACGGGTGAACTGCCTTTGGGCAGGCAATCCGGAGAAGTGTTTGAAGATGTTCTGGTCTTCATCCATAAAAAGGCAGTATTTGCCTTCGGGTTTGAGCACATGCTCCAAGCTCTCAAACCATTCGGGTCGGAAGTCCTGCGCTTCGTCGATGATCAGCACGTCGAAATAAGGTTGTGCTCCTGCCAGCACATCGCTGAGTTTGATGGGAGATTCGAGCGTCCAAAACATTTCGCCGCCCTTTACATGCTCATCCCACCAACCGGGTTCAGCCTTTTCGATCTGCTGGCGGGCAAACCGGTGATAGTTTTCCACGGTGATGTCTGCTTCTTCGCCGGTAAGTGCAAAACCTTCCCTGATGTTGGCAGCGGGAATACGGTTGAAGGTGAGCATGAGGACTTTCTGTCCTTTTTCGCGTGCCTGCTGTGCAATGGTGGTGGCCATGATGGTTTTGCCGCATCCGGCCGGACCGGTGACGGCCAGGTTTTGGTTGCTGATGACCATTTGCAGCAGGTTTACCTGTTCGTTGGTGAGTTGTATGAGTTGCCGTTTTTCGGCAGCCAGGCGGGTGTGCAGCGGCACCACCTGCCCCAGTCCTGCCAGGAGCGATTCCCTGACACGCCGGTAGGTTTGCATATCGGTTCCCCTGCGGTCGGGGTCCTGCTCCCGCACCCAATTCATCAGTTTCGGCAGTTGCTTATCTATGGCATGCAGCGCAGAGTTTTCCAGCAACTGCAAGGGATGCAAAAAAGGAGGTATCTGCTTTTTGCTGTATGTATTGCGTTCGTCGGGGAAGCAGATAGCCCATGCAAACGGGACATAGCGGCTGATATCCGGGTAATGTTTGATCAAACTGAACATATTTCCTTCAGCCTGCTGCACGGGGTCTTTGTTTCTCATGTTCACCCCATCTTGTGTCCAGCAACTTTCCTGTCCATTGTATTTCACAATGCCCCCTTTCACCTCCAAAACGAGGATGGCATTGCACTGATCGCCGCCGAGGTCGACGATGATAAAATCAATTTCGTATGCTTTTTTCTCGCCCGCATGCATACCCACAAAGCGTCTGCGGTAAAACACATCATAGCGCTGCATGTCCAGTTTTTTCAAAACATTAAAAACCTTCTTTTCGGCAGGTTCATCAATATGCTCGGGAAACGATGATGGATAGATCATGGGTGTATCTCCTGGTTTTTGTTTGTATAATTGAGTCCGCTCTAAAAAGTATATTGTCCAGGAATAGACACTAAAATTAATAATTGACATTCAGATAATTAGTGTCAGCAAGAAAACAATTCCATGAATTTCTGAAAACGAGTTTTCGGAGTGGACTCATAATTGTAATTCTTTTGCTGCATCTCCATTCCTTTAACACAGGCACAATATATGAATTTTTATTTCAATCTGTTTCGGTGGATTTCGGTTTTTTTTAATCAACCATTTTGTTGCACAGGCATCGGTCTAACAGCAGAAACAGGGCATGCCCTGTCCCTGGGCGGTATTGCAAATTGCGTTTAACCGGAAAAATTCCGTTTAGCCCGGGGTTGCGGAGCAATCCGACGACCTATCCCAATATCAGCTCCTCCACCCCATCAATCAATTTTTTTTCAGGGCGTGCGGTGTAGATTCCTGTCGTCTCACCCTGCCGCAAACCTCTCATAAACAAATAGATAACCCCACCAAAGTGTTTTTCGTAGTCAAAATCCTTCCTTCTTTGCTTCAACCAACGGTTTACGGCAATGGTGTATATCAGGTACTGAAGGGTGTAGTTGTTGCTTTTCATGGCAGATTCCAATGCTTTTTCGTTATAATCAGAAAGATGGTTGCCGAGATAATTGGATTTCCAGTCGAGGATATAATATTTGCCGTTGTATTCAAAAAGCAGATCCACAAACCCGGTCATTATTCCCTGAAGTGCAGCATTGCCTGCCAGTTCGGCCGTATCACCCAATACATCATTGATCCTGTTTTTAGATGCGTTGTTTATCACAAAATTAAACATCAGTTCAGGTAGTTTTTGCCGGTCATCTATATTTTGTAATTGAATAGTCTGGTTGTTGATGGAAATATCCACTTTCATGGTGTGCTCAATCATGGTCTTCAAATGAGGTGTAAATTCCTCTTTCAGGATGCCTTTATAATATTTTGCAGCATCCACAAGGGTTTGCTCCCATGTATCGGGTTGGTTGAAATGGAGATGCTCGAAAATACTATGCAATGCGGTACCTGCATTGGCACCACGTGCCAGTTGCTGAAATACAAAGTGATCATACTCCACACTTGTCAGATCAGCGAATTGAAAAGGGGTAGAATAATGGTTCTCGTTGAGCGCACTGAAACTATGCAGCTGAAGGGGTACCTTCAAATCTTCGCTTGTGATCTTTGGGGTACGTGATATGATAGTCTTTTTCATATATTCGGAGGCAGCGTAATTGCCTTCAGTTTTTTCAAACTTACCAGTTGAAAAATCGATCAATTCAATACCGCTGTAGCTTTGGTCAAAATTCCCGAACAGGTCATCAAAGGAAGATTCTGTTTCCTTATTCCTGTACGTTCGTGGCATATAAGATAAGTAGCACTTGTATTGCGCCCGGGTAAGTGCCACGTAGATCAGCCGTCGGTTTTCCTGCTCCTTTTCCATGTCATGAATTGCTTTGTCTTCATCCGGCAAACCCGGGTAATTAAAAGTGAAGCAGTACTTCCCATCCTTTTTATAGGAGTTGACATTTTTCTTCTGCAGTAAATTTTTCTTTGGTATCATGCACAACCCGGGTGCAAAAACAACCTTGTATTGCAACCCCTTGGCTTTATGGATGGTGGATATCTGCACGGCATCGTCGTCGCTTTCTATCCGCAGCTGATATTCATCGTTGGAGTCGTCTTTGGCTCTTTGCATCCATACGATCAGGTCTTCGGGCAGGAGTTTAGACTTACGTTCCAGCTGATGGAGTATCTCGGTTATCTGCTGAATGTTTGTAAGCACCCTTTGCCCCAACATATGGGAGGCACACTTCTGCCTCACTCCATATATATCGAGAAATTTGGAGATCATATTAAAAACGCCTTCTTTCTGAAGTACATCGCGAAATTTCAGAAAATGCTCAATATGCAACTGCTCATCCAGGTGATCCATGGTTTTGCTTTCAAATCCGAACCAATGGGAATTGATAGCCCTGAGAATTTCACCTCTCTGCGGATTCAAGGCCGCTTCAATGATATAGCGCACCCGGTCGGCTTCATCGGATTCCAGGATTTTCGTATCGTCGCGCTGAACTGAAGGGATATTGTATGCAGCCAACGACTGTTTTAGCTCCCGCCCCTCTTTATTTCCTCTTACCAGAATACCGATATCACGCGGTTTGATCTTTTCTTCTTTGATGGTGGCATCACCTGTCAACAGGTTATATACTTCCTGTGCTACTGCTGCATTGCTGGTAGATGTATCATCAGTATCAAACTGCCAGATGGTGATGGGTGCCACGGATTTGCCTTCTGTTTTCATATCACCCAGGTTCTTACTTCCCGATGCTACCGGCTCAAACCTGATCTTTTCATCCCAAAACATATTAAAACCGTTACCGGGATTCATCAGTTTCTCCAGAGCAGCAAGCAGTTGTGGGGTTGACCGGAAATTGGTACCCAGGGTATGGATATTGTTTTCCCCGGCCTTGTCTTTGGCTATTTTGTAGGTATCCAGATCGGCACCACGCCACCCATAGATGCTCTGTTTAGGGTCGCCAATATAAAACAGGGTTTTGCCACCAAATACTTCGCTAAATATCTCATACTGATACTTATCGGTGTCCTGAAACTCATCGATGAATATGGCATCATATTTTTCAGATAACCTTTCTTTGAAATCATCATTCTGCAGCGCAGCATGGATGGTTTTGATCTGATCGTTGTAGGAGATGTAACCTTTGGTTTGCTTTCTTTCTTTGATCTGATTTTCAGATTGTTGAAAAAAATGAAGGTAGAAATAATTGAAAAGTTCTGTTTCAGATTGCTCCACTGCCTTCTGATACTTCAAAAATTCATCCACAAGAAATGCATAATCAGTAAAGAATTTGGAAGGTTTTTTTATCTGATCATTGAAACGTCTTTTAAACTCCGAAATATTTCCTGCCGCAGCCTCTTTGGCCAAAGCATCTTTATTCCCCATAGCCATGATTTCCGGAAACTTACGTTTTATAAACTCATCAAACTCACTGTTTTTCTTTTCTATAAGCTTCTTTACTTTGTCCAGGGTATCATCTTTATCAAGTTTAGAATCCACAAACTCCATCCCCTGCAAATGTTTGCCAAGGAGTTCGTGCATCTTTTCAACTTTAAGTTCCTTTTCAATTTCCGAAAATTGCTCATAATCCAGCACGTTAAGGTACTCCCTTACAAAGCGGTGGGTGGCATTTTTCAGGATAAAAGTATCCTCGGTAACAATTTCATAATCAAAAGATTGATTGGTTTCAAAAGTAAACTCACCAATGGTTTTCTGACAAAAACTGTTGATGGTCATCACCGAGAGGTTATCCAGTGATTGTACTGCGGCTTTCATTTTGGGGGCTGGCAGATCTTTTTCATTTTTCCCCACAATCATCTCAATGGTCTTTTCGCAGGGAGTACCAAATGTTGCATACCGATATGCCTGGCGCACAAACGAACGGATACGCAATTCCAGCTCTGCCACTGCGGCATTGGTAAAAGTTACCATCAGTATCTTTTCAATCGGGATATTTTTTTCCAGAATCATCCGCAAAACCAGCACGCCGAGGGAGTAGGTTTTGCCGGTACCGGCGCTGGCTTCGAGCATGTTGATGCCTTCAAGCGGGGTTGTTTGTATGTCAAATTCTTTCATGTGTTTATGATTGTTTTTGAATGGTTGGATGGTTGGATGGTTTCATGGTTGCCCGTTTTCGGAAAATTGACTTCGACGAGCTTACAGTTCGTCGCACAAAAGATATTCTCACCCATAACTCTCATTATTTAATATTTAACAACTCTGCCAATGCTTTAATATCCTCCACATCATCATCGTTCAGATTACCAAAATAACCTTCTTCCATTAGTTTTTTGATATAGGAATTTCCTGGTATAAATTGGCCATTATAAGAAGTATCCTCAGTTTCTTTCTGAAGTGCTTTCATGACCGATTCCAAAGTGATCTCAGGTTGGTATCTGTTTTTTTTCGTGCTGTCTAAAGTAAAAATCAGGGGTTGCTCCTTCCCTTTTTGGAGATATACTGCCAGTTCTTCAAGTTTTGCAAGGGCGGCATCCTTTTCCATAAAGGGGTATACTTGTTCATACAGTTTTTTGTTTTTCAACCCGAGAAATCTTGCATTCTTTATGGTTCCTGAAGCATAGAGCAATAAGGATGTCACATAAGCATATACCTGGTATTTTTGTGTGCTTTTTGATGTAGATGTGCTTACAAAAATGTACTCATCATCAAAAACACTCTTTTCTGTACCCTTGATTCTGAATCCATGAACAATAAGATCAACCGGAATGCTTCTCTCTTCCTTTTTTTCAGTAAGTTCTGTATAGCGGTCTCTCAGGGGAGCCAGCTCATCCCACAGATCTTCCACGGTTTTTCTGCCCAAATTTTTCAGAGGGAGTTTTCCTTTCATTGCTCCCTGACGGGTATATTCTTCTAATTTGCCATCCTCTGCCATCCGGAGCAGTTCATTCTTTACACTCCATTTTTGTAATCCATCCAGACCAAACATCTCAGTTTCCGGTAGGGTATCATCTAAATCGTCGCCATAGTATATTCCCAAAACCTTCCTGAAATACCAATCCATGGGTGCCTGAAAAAACCGTATAAAATCCTGGGTAGTGATCAGCGTATGGGGTTGTCCGGATGTATGCTGAGCTGAACCAGCATCCTTTTTATCCTGTAGGCGAGAATCCTGGTTCGGGTGATAAAGATAGGTGAACAGTTCTCCATCATTGTATTTATTGCTAAATCCATGCAGTGGATGTTTTTGGGGTTCCATTCCCAAATGATCCAAAAGTGTATCAAGCACAATGGAAGGTGGTATGGTAGCATTGTCTTTCACATCCTGCCCAATATAGCTGAGATATAATTTTTGCCGGGCCGACATGATCAGATCGAGAAAAAGCGATTTATCCGCCTCTTTCTTTGAGCGGTCTCCGGGTTGGTGGTCGTTGCCCATCAAATCGAACCCCAGGTGGGTATCCTGTCGAGGGAACACCCCATTGTCCAAACCTAAGAAAGCAATTACGTTAGCAGGTATGCCCCTTACGGGGATGGCCGAGGTGAATGTAATGGTACCTTTGCTCAGGTCATGCTCTGCTGATTCGGTGAAAAGACGTTTTTTAAGTTCGTTGAGGAAAACCTCCCATGGTATTTTCTGATTCCCTGCACCCTCAGGCATTTCTGCTGTAAATGACAGGGCACGAAAGATCTCATTGCGTTCTTTGCGGTCGTCTTTGTTGAAATCATCACTCCACACCATTTTGGTCATTATTTTTTCCACCCAGAATTTTTTCCACTCATCAAAAGTGTGCGTGTTGCCCTGTTCATCAAAAAACACTTCCAAATCGCTGGTAAATGCCTTTAATCTCAAAAGATCATCACTTGCAGAAGCTTCTGCATCCATGAAGGGGAAATTGGTTAGTTTACCATTGGACAATTCCTGCCTTTGTTCATCATTGAGTCTGTAAGAAACATCAAACTCCGTATCCGTGAGCATGGCATACCCCAGGATGAATTTTTCCAAACCATATTGAAAACTAACAAAATGAGAATCATCAACAAGTTTATTCTGTCTCCCGAACCGAATGCCCGCTTTGTTGATCATGGCACGGGTATATGCTGTATCCGAAATATTGTATGCCTTCCCTACTCTGCTTATTTCAAGCAACCTCATCACATTTTCAGCATACATATCTTCCTCCTGCATGATGGATATTTGCTCCAAAGCAGCAGTAATGGTATCACCCGCAGTTCTGGCAGCCCCCGAAACAGTGAAAGGAAGCGCAACCGGTGCGTTTCTGAATACTGCTTTAATGTAAGGTTCGTATGTATTGATATCGGGTGCAACAACCATTACATCAGCGGGTTTCAAATCCCTTTCATTTTCAAACAGGTTTAAAAGGTAGTTGTATAGTGTTTCTACTTCGCGGGTGATTGTAAAATGGGATGTGATGGTTATGGAGTCATCAGATCCGGGTAGATTTCCATTGATTCCCTGGTGGATGTTATCCTGGAGTTTTTCCAGCATTGTTTGAGGTTTCATCTCAGGATAATCATGACTTTCAGCATTGATATCGCTGAATTGCTGTTGTAGCTCCCTGTATTTGGTTCCGAAACTTTCCAGCAATGTATTTTTGTATTCGCTGGATTTGGATGGAAGGAAAATATAGAAATGGACCGGGATAAATTGAGCCAGTTTTTTATAAAAATCAAGATGAAAATCAGTAAAAATAGCAATACCAAAAACGTGTATTTCCGGAAACTCTTTTTTTAGTATATCAGCCTCCTTTTCCAGTTTGGTGAAGATGATATCTTTTATTTCGCTTTTGGAAGGAATATCCAATTGATTCCATAACCACATCTGCCATTTTTCATGTTTGTTTCCCTGCATGGCAAGTTGCATGTTTTGCCAGCTGCCAATCATATCGCTGCGGTACAACTGGTATTGATCAAACAGGTCGGCGATCTTCTCTGAAAGTTGCACCCGTCGGCGATCGTATCCCTGATAATAGGAGGCAACATCCGGAAAATCATTTTTAAAACCATTGGAGGCAAGCAGATGATAAATGCCAAACTTCATGTTGTCATGGTTACTCCTCATCTTTTCTCCTGTCAGAATTTCATAGACCAATTTCATGAAACCATCCTGGTTTTGAAATTGGTGGTTAGCAAATACCTTGTTTTCACGGGTTATTTGCCCTGTTATCCAGTTGTTCATGGCTCCACCCTGGGTAACGATCATTGTTTTGGAGAAAACGGGCACAGCGGCAGACCTCAAATTGCCGGCAAGTTTACGGCTTAGGTTTTCCATGCTGCCCGATATGGTTAGTTTGCTGTTTGTCATACGATCCCCTCCTTTCCTAATCTTTCTGTTAATCCTGA
This sequence comes from uncultured Bacteroidales bacterium, assembly GCA_964390665.1. Lineage (GTDB taxonomy): Bacteria > Bacteroidota > Bacteroidia > Bacteroidales > UBA7960 > SKVR01. The sequence continues at coordinate 8,656 of CAYMLS010000155.1, forward strand.
TGCACGTGAAACCCCATTGGCAATGCAATGCTTCAGAGAATCTTTGGTAGATTGGATCAGCACATTGTTTTTGGCACGGGTAACCGCCGTATACAGCAGTTCACGGGTCAGAAGCCGGCGCGCCTGCTTATCAGGTAACAGTACCACCACATGTTCAAACTCCGATCCCTGACTTTTGTGTATGGTCATGGCAAACACTGTTTCATAATGATTTAAGTACCCTGCGGGGATGGTTCTGTATCCTGCTGCTGCTTCTGCATCTTCAAAATATGCTTTTAAAATATGACCATTCTCGTCTCTGCGGATCAAACCCACATCACCGTTGTTGATTCCCAGGTTGTGATCATTTTGGGTGATGATGATGGGTTGATTATGGTAATAACCCGGTTTGGGGTTGAATTGCCCGGGGTCGTTGATCTTTCCCCTGAGAATTTTTTCAATCTGCTGATTGGTGTTGAAAACACTTCGGTCGTGTTGGCGGGTAACACATAAAAAACGAACCCTGTTCAACTTTTTCAAGGACTTTTTAATATCTTTTTCTTTGATGAAACCGAGGTACAATAAGGCCCTTTCTTTCATCTTCTCTGCTGCAAAAGATGTATCGATCTCTACTTCTGCATTGTTTTTATATTGGTTTACATAATCTGAATCTCCTTTGATCACCCTTTGACTAAATTCAATGAGTTGGGGAGAATTCATGGCCCGGAAGTTTTTTAACTTCATCTCCACCCATCCACCCGTTTTAAACTTGTTCTCCACCTTCTCAATTTTTTCAACCTTTTCTGCCTTGTCTACCACGGCCCTGCAAATATCGCCAAACACCGAGCCCGCCTCCACCGATGCCAGTTGGTCTTTATCGCCAATGAGATAAAATTTCGTTTTTCCATCCACGGCATCCAAAACTTTCGACATCATGGCACCATCGATCATAGAAGCTTCATCTACCACAAGCACATCATAAGGAAGAGGGTTTTGTGCATCGTGCTGAAAAAACACGCTGTTTCGTCGATATCCCAAAAGACGGTGAAGGGTTTGAGGATTCAGACTCATCAGTTTTTCGGGAATGTCATCCTGCCATTTCTTTTGCTTTACAAAATCTGAGATAGATTCCTTCATGCGTGCAGCGGCTTTACCTGTTGGGGCGGCAAGAGCAACCTTAAGTTCGGGGTTTCCACCAAATAGTTTTTCCAATTCTGTAGCAACACTGTAGGTCTTTCCAGTGCCCGGACCTCCGGTTATGACGCGGAAATTTGTTCCCAAACGGCGTATATTATCAATGATGCGCGTTTCATACAGAAAATATCTTTGCAGATAGACCTTATCCCCATGCACTACAAAGGGTTTCAGTACATCACTCTTATGAGTGACAAACCGTCCCTCCTCCAACTGAACCTTAAAATGTTGCCTGTCTGTCCAGAAGGGATTTTCCCCGGCCGGTTCTTTCATGTTGCTTATCTTATCAAGGTAAGTTCCGGTATCCAGACAGATGCTTCCATCTTCCAATACTTTTGAAACGGCATAGGCCAAAGCCTCTGTATCATGGAAGTATGTTGCAAAAACCTTGTGTACATCAATAATTTCAGTCATATTTTAGCTGGTTTAAGTTGTTTTTCAATCGTGTAGATAGAACCTACGGGTTTGGAGAGTTGGAGGGTTGGAGGGTTTGATTGCTTGATTGTTGGGTGTTTGAATGGTTTCATTGTTATATTGATACATGGTTTTATCTGATTATAATTTGATTACTTCGGTCTGCGTTTTTTTCTAAAATGAGGAGCTCGCCATATAATGATCCGCGTGTACTTCAACATGCTCAGTAGAACTGAGTCAAAAATTCTGTCATGGGTTGGCTCATGGATGAATCCAACACAATTGCGGGCAAAAAGGGTGAAAAAAATAAATGAGTCTTCTCCGAAAACTTGTTTTCGGAAAACCCGTGAAAATACCATATTTAATCATCTGAATATCAGTCGTTAAGATTTAGTGCAAATTATTTTAATTTGTGGACAATCGTCTTTTTAGCGTGGAATCGTAAACATATGCAGAAACATGAATTTCCCTGTTTTAATGCTATAATATACCCGTTTAATCCGAAAGACGATCAGTAAATCCTTTGGATTTTTGAATAAAATTATAAATTTTTCAGGTCTGATGGATAAGAGATATACTGATTTTTTGTTTTTATGATGGTATAATTGTATAATTAGTGTCAGCAAGAAAAACCACGATTTTATCTGTGCTTGATAAAGAAAGCGTCAAGTGCAAGGCGGGCGATGACTGAAAAACAGGAGTTTACTTTTCGTAATCGACTGTTTTGAAGGCGAGCCCAACGCAGCAATTGGCGTTTTCTTGCAAGCACTAATTACCTGCAACCGCAGGGACAGGGCATGCTCTGTCCTGTTTTGTGAGCATGCCAGGTGAAGTGGCATCCGGGATCAGAAAAGATCATGGAGCGGTACCAGCGCTAAGCGGATTTGCAAATTCCGCTTCCGCGGTCCTCCCAACCCCGCTCGCCCCGTCGTCCGACGACTTCCAGCTCGTCGGACGACTGAATAAGGGTAAGGTTGAGGATGAGGATGAGGTTGAGGTTGAGGATGAGAAGCGGTAAACCCTTTGAGCGGTTAAAAACCCTCGAAGTGGTTGAAGGAAATTTTGAGGTTTCTCCCTTCGGTCGAAATGACAAAGCATTGGATAAAAGCAGCACTGTCATTCCGAACGCAACGGAGTGGAGTGAGG
>CAYMLS010000156.1:0-11386 GCA_964390665.1 uncultured Bacteroidales bacterium
ACTGTTTTGAAGGCGAGCCCAACGTTTACCCACATTTCATTTTGGGCAGCAATTGACGTTTTCTTGCAAGCAATAATCACCTGTATTTCGCACTTATCACCCCATAAAAAAAGTCAGGATAATATTTTTAATTATCCTGACTTTTTTCTGAGCGCTGATCTAAAAAAGAAAAATGGTTAAATGGGTTCTTTCTCTTCTTTGTGCGAAACAATACGAAGGGTGTCATGAGCAATCACCAACTCTTCATTGGTAGGCACAACCATCACCTTCACCTTTGAATCGTGTTTGGAAATCATATCCAGTTTTCCTCTTAATCCGGTATTTTTTTCAGCATCAAATGCCAGACCCAGGTAATCAAGACCTTTGCAAATAGCTTCTCTTGTTTCTGGTCCGTTCTCTCCCACGCCACCGGTAAATACGATCAGATCAACACCGCCCATGGCTGCTGTGTAAGCACCAATATATTTTTTGATGCGATAAATGTACATCTCCAATGCCAGGTCGGCTCTTTTATTGCCCTCTTTCCAGGCAGCATTTTCTATATCGCGCATATCAGAAGAAATTCCTGAAACACCAAGCATACCGCTCTTTTTATTGATCAGGTTGTTGGCTTCTTCAACATTAAGACCTTTTTTCTTCATAATATAGAGCAAGGCACCAAGATCAAGGTCGCCTGTTCTGGTACCCATGATCAACCCTTCCACAGGGGTTAAACCCATAGATGTATCAATTGATTTACCATTTTTGATGGCACAAATGGAGGCACCATTACCCAAATGACAGGTAATGGCTCTTATATTGTCCTGACGCATAAATAATGCATCACATGCTGTTTGGAAAACAAATTTATGACTGGTACCATGGAAACCATAACGCCTGATCTTATCATCTTCGTAAAGCTCATAGGGCAAAGCATACATGTAAGCATGGGATGGAATGGTTTGATGGAAAGCAGTATCAAAAACGGCTACCTGCGGCACCTGCGGCATCAGCTTTTCCATGGAGTTAATGCCATTGAGATTGGCTGGGTTATGCAATGGTGCCAATTCAATAACATCTTCTATATTTTTCTTCACTTCTGGTGTTATAAGTGCACTGGCACTAAAGTTTTCTCCACCATGTGCAACCCGGTGTCCTACGGCAAGTATATCATTTACACTTTTCAAAACACCATAATCCTGATCCAGAAGAACCTTTAACAAAAGGTCGATACCCACCTCATGATCGGGTATATCCTGAATCAGAAAATAAGTATCCTTTCCTTTGGACTGGTGCTTTAGTTCGCTGTCTTTTAACCCAACCCTCTCTATGATTCCTTTGGCCAACAGTTCAGCATTGTTGGCCATGTTTATCAACTGGTATTTTATGGAAGAACTTCCACAATTCAGAACCAATATTTTCATTTTGTACTTTTTTGTTTAAGAAATTATTTTACAATATGTTAGTCATTTTTTCTTGTGCTGTATAGCAATCCCTGTTTGCTTCGGTGCTTTTTGTCTTATTTAGTACTTGCAACAAAACGCCAGAAAAGTAAGCGTTTTCTTGCTGACACTATTTATTTTGGGTTTCAAATTTTGTATTTCATTGTTTTGCGCTTATCAACAATAAAACGTTGGATTTTCAACCCTGTCCCATTACAGCATCATCTTTGAAAACGTATCATCTTTCCCATCCGGTGTTAAAGTACCTTTTCTTTCCGGGAAATACTATTTTCCTGCTGCCTGATTTACGGTGATGGCAACCAGATTTACGATGTCATCTACCGAGCAACCTCTTGAAAGATCGTTGATTGGCGCGGCCATTCCCTGAAGCACAGGGCCGATGGCTTCAGCATTTGCCAACCGCTGTACCAGTTTGTATGCAATGTTTCCAACTTCAAGAGAAGGAAATACCAACACATTTGCTTTACCTGCAATTTTGCTGTCAGGAGCTTTGCTCTTTCCAATAGATTCGATAATGGCAGCATCTGCTTGTAATTCGCCATCTATTTGAATATCCGGTTCCATCTCTTTGGCTATTTGGGTAGCGTTGATCACCTTGTCGCACATAGGATGCTTAGCACTTCCTTTGGTAGAAAAGCTCAACATGGCCACACGCGGTTCAACATTGAGTATCGAACGGGTGGTTTTGGCAGTCATTACGGCGATCTGGGCAAGCTCTTCAGCTGTAGGATCGGGATGTACGGCACAATCGGCAAAAACAAACATGCCATCTTCACCCCACTTCTTATCAGGTAAGATCATGATAAAAGCACCTGAAACAACACTGATTCCTTTCAGCGTTTTCACAATCTGAAATGCAGGACGCAAAACATTTCCTGTGGCATTGGCGGCACCTGCCACTTCTCCGTCGGCATCACCATTTTTTATCAACAGGGTAGCCAAATACAAAGGATCCTCTGCAAGTTGAATACTCTCTTCCCTGCTCAACCCCTTATGTTTGCGCAAATCATACAACATGTTGGCGAAAAATTCTTTTTTGTCATGATTTACAGGATCAATGAGGGTAGCTTTTTCGATATTTTTTAACCCCTTTTCTTCGGCGGATTTCTTTATTTCCTCTGTATTTCCAAGCAAAATAATTTTTGCTAATCCTTCCTGAAGAATGATATCAGCTGCCTGTAAAGTTCTTTCTTCAGTTCCCTCAGGCAATACTATTCGCTTCTGTTGTTCTTTGGCTTGCGTTTTTATTTTTGTGATTAAATCCATTGTAGGAATGTTTTGGGGTGAAAAATGATTGAAATTCAATATTTCGCAAAATTAGAATTTATTTGTTTAAGCCCAAACAGTAATGTACTGATTTTTTAAACATCTCGGTCTTTTAAACATTATTTAATTGTTAATCGATTAACACTTCTTGCTTATACAATTAAAATTTGACCTTTTGATTCAAAATCTTTTGTATGCCATAGGTTTTAGTCTTATTTTTGCAAAAACCACAACATTTTTTATTTCAAAATAAATTACTACATCAGAAAGGAAATAATCGATCACATATTCTTATGTTCTTGCAGCACAGAAAAAGATGGATAACAACAGAAAAGATATTCGACCTTATAACACAACAGTTCTCATCCATGAGAATAAAACTTTTACTGTATCTACTCCCATCTGAAGAACAGACTCTTTCTTAATTTTTTTATTTTCAAATTCTTAATCAGATGAACCGAATGTCAGACAAGAAATTATACGCTATCGCATTTTATTTCTTGTCTGCGGTTTTGCTTTTTTCGTGTAATCCATCAACCAGTTCTTTACCACACAGTTTTCAATCTGCCAATTATACCAACGCAGATGAACCTATGGGAGAGAAACTCCTTCCATCGCCCGAAAAACTGGAATTTTATAAAAGACCCGTTAGCAATGATACACAAATTGTTTTCATTTGGTTGATGACAGGCGTCCTTTTTGCAGGGTTAGCCAGGTTTCTTTTTCCTTTGCGATTCAATGCCACCATGCAATCCGTTTTTAACGCAAGGAATTTTTCAATGCTCGAAAAAGAAACGGGTTTAATGGATCATTGGATCTATTTTTTTCTTTACGTAAATTACCTGAATGCAATAGCAGTTCTCTTTCATAAATCATTCTTCGATTCCGGTATAGCGAATACAAACCCTTCACAACATATTCTTTTAATTTTTTCCTTTATCTGGACAGGCATGGCCCTGTATACGATCATCAGGTATTGGTTGATGAAACTGGTTGCATGGATTTTCAATACTTCAGAAGAAACACGCATCTATTTCCGCAATACAATCATCACCAACCAATTTACCGGGATCCTTGTCATGCCTGTTATTGTGGTATACATAGTAAATCCTTTGGATGCCGTTTTATGGACCGCATGGGGGATTTTTTTACTCATTAGTGTTTATAAAGTTTTCAGAGGAGCTGCCATGGGATTATATCATTCCAGATTTTCTCTCTATTATTTAATTTTGTATCTTTGCGCCTTTGAAATTATACCCTTGGTTTTTTTGGTAAAGCTTGCAAAGCTCTATTTTCAAATCTGACAATATTCTATACAATCTACAATCAATTTAGTATTTAAAAACAAAAAATCATTTTTTTGCGTTGATTATATTCATCAGCAAATAAATGATGAAAAAGAATAAGGAGAAGAAATTTGAAAATTAAGAATGTTTTAATTTCACAACCTAAACCAGAGAGCGATAAGTCGCCCTATTCGGATCTGGCAAAGCAGTTTAATCTCAACCTTACCTTTCGGAAGTTAATAAAAATTGAAAGTGTTGATAATAAGGAATTTCGGAAACTACGCATCAATATATTAGATTATTCAGCCATCATTTTTACCAGCAGGCATGCCGTGGATCATTTTTTTGCCCTGTGTGAAGATTTGAGAGTAACCGTTCCGGAAACCATGAAATATTTCTGTGTAACCGAATCTATTGCACTCTATCTGCAAAAATATGTGCAATACCGCAAGCGCAAGATATTTTTCGGTGAAAAAAAGTTTCCCGAATTGTTGGAATTAATTAAAAAACAAAAAACTGAAAAATATTTCTTCCCCTGTTCCGTAAATCATACGCCGGAAATACCAGAACTTCTCAAATCCAATAAAATAAACTTTATTGTCGCCCCTATTTACAATACGGTACCCGATATTATTGATGATATCGACATTGCTGATTTTGAAATGATCGTACTATTCAGTCCCTTTGGCATGGAATCCATCATGAGCAATTTTCCTGATTATAAACAGGGAGATACCATTTTCGCTGCCTTTGGCTCGGCAACTGCAAAAGCAATCGAAAAAGCTGGTTTTACCGTACAAATCAAAGCTCCTACTCCGGGCGTTCCTTCCATGACCATGGCCATTGAGCAATTTCTTTTGCAGAAACAAAAAAAATAATCATGGCGCTTTATGCTTGCTCACCAAAATAATTTGTTGAATCATCAACTTACAAAAGACGAAAGACTGTGTAATTTTTCATTAAAAAAGCATCTGTTTAGCCATGGCAACGTTTTGTTTACCTATCCTTTAAAGATTTTTTGGATCACCATTGACCCGTGTGTTGAAAATTTCTTTTTCGAAAAAAGCATACAGCAATTCTCTTCTGATTCTTTACCATCCGATGTGCCTGAAAATTTAAAAATCCAAAATCCTGCTTTTCCTTTCAGAAAAATTCCCCCAAATGCCTATTTCCCTGTGCCGGCAAAAGCCCTTTTTGGTGCCTCTTCCAAAACACACTCCTCTGCTTCTCAAAGAAACAAAATAAAAAGGATGATCAAAGAATCTTACAGGCAAAACAAAGATGACTTTTACCCGTTTCTCAATCAACAAAATGTTTTTTGTATCGTTGCGTTTATTTATACTGGCAAGCAGGTGGTTTCCAATCGTGAATTAGAATCGAAAATCGTTGTATCTTTGCGAAAAATAACGAAACAGATTGCTACCAACACCTCATCTGTTGGAAACCAAGCGAAACAAGCAGAAAAAAAATGAAAGAATGAACTTCAAACAAAGCAGATTTTCATCTGAAAGGGAGTAAGATAAGGGGTTTAAAGAATACCATGTCACTGCCCGTCAGAAGAAAGAAATATCGTTATGTTCAAAAGATTATACGAATTTTTTAAATACATACTTCAATCCCTTTTTATCCTTTTAATCAGAATTTATCAGGGTGCCATTTCTCCTTATCTACCGGCTTCTTGTCGCTATACACCCACATGTTCTCAATATGGTGTTGAGGCATTGCAAAAACATGGTCCTTTTAAAGGATTGTGGCTCACGATCAAAAGATTTTCTTCCTGCCATCCATGGGGTGGGAGTGGATACGATCCTGTTCCTGAGAAAAAATGATGAGAAGTGATACTTTAATAATATTGATGCAAATAAGGAAATTTTAATTTGATGATCAGAAATAAGAAAACTAACAGCATATGAAGCACAAAAAAGTAATGAAAAAGTCACTGGTAACTTTGGCTGTTGTATTGGCAATCATAACAACCACTTTATCAACCGGATTTGTAAATAAAAATTTTGAAATAGCCAAAAACCTGGATATTTTCGCCACCTTGTTCAGAGAATTGGTGATCAACTACGTTGATGACTTCAATACTGCTGAGTTGATGGAGACTGGTATTGATGAAATGCTACAGTCACTTGACCCCTATACCAATTACATTCCCGAATCGGAGATCGAAGACTTCAGATTTATGACCACCGGCCAATACGGTGGCATTGGCGCTTTGATCATGAGAAGAGGCGATTTTATTTTTGTTTCCGAAACCTACGAAGGATTCCCAGCTGATGATGCAGGTCTTTTGCCTGGAGACAAAATTTTAAGCATCAATGGTGAATCTGCTGTCAACAAAACTCAGGAGCAGGTAAGCTCAATGCTCAAAGGGCAACCCGGTACTGAAATTACCATGGAAATTAAAAGGGCAGGAGAAGAAAGTAATTTAACCAAAACCATTACCCGCGAAATTGTAACCATTGATAACATTCCATATTACGGACTCGTTGACCCCAAAACAGGATATATTAAACTTACCGGTTTTACGCAAAATGCTGGGAAAGAAGTAAAGGAAGCTTTTCTTGAATTGAAAAAAGAACACGATATTGACAATATCATCATTGACCTTAGGGGAAATGGCGGAGGATTGCTGAATGAGGCCGTTAACATCAGCAATATTTTTGTTGAAAAAGACCAGGTAATTGTAAGAACCAAAGGCAAAATTGAAGAGCGCAATACGGTACATAAAACACTTAATAGTGTGATCGACCCGGATATACCATTGGCTGTCCTGGTGGACAACAGCAGTGCTTCGGCCAGTGAAATTGTTGCAGGTGCTATTCAGGACCTTGACCGTGGTGTTGTAGTAGGACAGCGAACTTTTGGTAAAGGACTGGTGCAAAACGTTGTTCCACTGAGCTACAACACACAACTTAAGGTTACCATTGCGAAATACTATATTCCAAGCGGAAGATGCATTCAGGCCATTGATTATGCACATCGAAATGAAGATGGCAGTGTGGCACAAATTCCAGACTCTCTCAAAATTCCTTTTGAAACCCAAAATGGAAGAGTGGTATACGACGGGGGTGGTATAGAACCCGATGTACATGTAGAACAAGATGAAATTCATAACATCTCTATAGCTCTGCTCACCAAATTTCACTTTTTCGAATTTGCCAACAAATTTTTCCGCGAAAATCCATCCATTAGCTCCCCGGAGGATTTCGAAATAACCGACGATATTTATAATGAATTCCTTTCTTTTCTGGAAGGCAAAGATCTCAGCTATAAAACCGAAAGTGAAGTCTACATTGAAAAACTCATAGAATCTTCTTCTAAAGAAAAATATTATGCTTCTATTGAAGATGAAATAGAACTTTTGCAGCAAAGTATTGATGATTCAAAAAAAGATGATCTTTCTGTTCATCGTGATGAAATTGAAGAGATCCTGAAAAACGAGATCGTTGGAAGATACTACAAACAAAAAGGACGTATTATTTCATCACTTAAAAACGATCCCGACATATTAAAAACCATTGAAATTTTCAATGACAAAGCAACCTATAATTCCTTGCTGGGATTAAAAGCAAAATAAAAGCAAGCGCTTATCCTGATATATTTTAGTTATCGTATATTTATCAAAACACATTTTTCACTAAATCAAAAAACATGTACGGCAAAATTCAAAAGCACCTGCAAGATCAGATCCAGCAAACAAAAAATGCAGGTTTATTTAAAAATGAAAGAATCATTACTACGCCACAGAGTGCAGAAATTACCCTTGATACAGGTCAAAAGGTGTTGAATTTTTGTGCCAACAATTACCTGGGCCTTTCCAACCACCCCAAAGTAATTGATGGCGCTAAAAAAGCACTCGATTCGCATGGATACGGACTGTCATCAGTGAGGTTTATTTGTGGTACACAGGATATACATAAACAACTTGAACAAAAAATCGCTGAATACTTTGGTACCGAGGATACGATATTATATGCGGCATGTTTCGATGCCAACGGTGGCGTTTTTGAACCCCTTTTTGATCAAAATGATGCCATTATTTCCGATGCGCTAAATCATGCCTCTATTATTGACGGTGTAAGATTATGCAAAGCAGCAAGATACCGGTTTGCTCATGCCGATATGAAAGACCTGGAAGAACAACTCCAAAAAGCACAAAGCCAACGTCATAGAATTATTGTTACAGACGGCGTTTTCTCTATGGATGGCGATATAGCCAAAATGGATGAGATTGTTGCTTTGGCAGAAAAATATGATGCCATGGTTATGACCGATGAATGCCATTCGGCAGGATTTATTGGTAAAACGGGAAGGGGTGCTCCCGAATATCATCATGTACTCAATAAAGTGGATATTATAACTGGTACCCTCGGAAAAGCCTTAGGCGGAGGACTGGGTGGTTTTACAACAGGAAAAAAAGAGGTCATAGAACTTTTGAGACAACGTTCCCGGCCCTACTTGTTTTCCAATTCACTTAGTCCTGCCATCATTGGTGCTTCTCTGGCTGTTTTTGATCTTATAAGCGACAATACGCAATTTCGGGATAAACTTATGGACAATACTTCCTATTTCAAAGAAAAGATATCCCAGGCGGGTTTCGACCTCAAACCTTCTGACTCGGCCATCGTGGCTTTAATGTTATATGATGCCTCCCTTTCTCAGAAATTTGCAGCCCGCATGCTCGAAGAAGGTATTTATGTGATCGGTTTTTATTATCCTGTGGTTCCCAAAGAACAAGCCAGAATAAGAATTCAACTTTCCGCTGCACATGAAAAGCAGCATCTGGATCAGGCCATTGCAGCGTTTATAAAAGTTGGAAAAGAACTTGGCGTTATATCATAGCATATGGAAAAACGATCAGGATGTCTGCAAATTCCTGTAAATAAAAAAAGCACTCAAAATTAATTTTGAGTGCTTTTTTTATTTCTCACATACGAACAATTGAAATTGTATTGTATGTGTTTTAAAGGTTTAAAATCAGGATAAATTTTGTTCTGCTCTTACTTTTGCTTTCCAATCCTGATAATCACTCTCAAATTTGTCGGTATCATTAACACGCAACCATGTCCCGTATTTTACATAATCGGGAATATGGCCGTTGTTAGATTTTTTGAGTGACTCAGGAATCCCCAGCTCATTGAGGTAGCGTTCGTAAGAAATTTTACTGGGTCTTTCTTCTTTTTTATTCATTTTTATTTGCTTTTTAATCTAAGAATATTGAAATCCAGATCTCTTTGTTTTTCAAGCATTCTTAAGGAGGTATTTATTTAGTTTTTATTGAATAAGTAAATAATTGTAGCCTCGACAGGAATCGAACCTGTATCTAAAGTTTAGGAAACTTCTATTCTATCCATTGAACTACGAGGCCCAAAAGGAGCGCAAATATAATTAAATTTTCTACTTACAAAAACCGTGAAAATGCGTGTATTTATTGGTGACTTTACCCATCCGGGACACTTTTTTGCCCTATAGCACAGCATGTCAACGATTTACAAACACCAACAAAGGAATTTAAACAAAGTTTAAAAAAACTAATTTTATACGAACCTGCTCTTTTTTTATCCTGATTGTTCATAAAAAAGGATTAAGAAACGATGCTACCTTCATTCATTGCTTTATCAGGCTGCACAAAAGACAGTTTTCCCTGATTATCCCCTGCCATCAGGATCATTCCGTGAGATTCGATGCCTTTGATGGTTTTGGGTTTCAGGTTTGCCATCAAAACCACCTGTTTTCCTAAAACATCTTCAGGCTTGTAATATTCAGCTATCCCTGATACTACGGTACGTTGCCCAACACCTGTTTCCAGGGTTAGTTTAAGTAACTTTTTTGTTTTGGCTACCTTTTCAGCTGCCTTGATGGTAGCGATGCGCAAATCCATTTTTGTGAAATCTTCAAAAGTAACCGGCGCTTTGAAGTCAATGGGTTTCATCCGTTCTTCTTCTGTATTCTCTTTTTTTGTTTGTATCAGTTTGTCGATCTGTTGCTGAACCGTCTCATCTTCAATTTTTGAAAAGAGAAACGCTGGATGCCCGATCTGCTGTCCTGGTATTATTATATCATCAGAAGTAACTTCATTCCATCCGGTTTTTTTTATTTTCAACATTTGAAGCATTTTGGAAGAAGTAAAAGGCAAAAATGGTTCGGATAAAACGGCCAACATTGAGCATATGCGCAAACTGATGTAGAGAATTGTTTCCACCCTTACAGGATCTTGTTTGAAAATTTTCCAGGGTTCACTATCTGTAAGGTACTTGTTTCCCAGTCTTGCCAAATTCATCAGTTCATTAAGCGCTTCTCTGAATTTGTATAGTTCTAAACTATTTCCAATGGTTTCAGGAAATTTCATCATTTTTTCCAGCACCTGCTTGTCTTCGAGGGTTAGTTGCCCTTGTGCAGGTACTTTTCCCTGAAAATACTTTTGCGTAAGTATAAGCGTACGATGAACGAAATTACCCAGTATAGCAAGTAGTTCATTGTTGTTGCGTGCCTGAAAATCTTTCCAGGTAAAATCATTATCTTTCGTTTCGGGTGCAGCCGCGCACAAAACATACCTCAATACATCTTCCTGCCCTTGAAATTCCTCAAGATATTCATGCAACCATACTGCCCAGTTGCGACTGGTAGATATTTTATCCCCTTCCAGGTTCAAAAACTCATTGGCAGGAACATTTTCGGGCAATATGTACGATCCTTCTGCGTAAAGCATGCTGGGGAAAATGATACAGTGGAAAACAATATTGTCTTTTCCGATAAAATGTACAAGTTTACTCTGGTTATCTTTCCAATAGGGTTCCCAGTTTTTACCGGTTTTATTGCTCCATTCACGGGTAGCGGAAATATAACCAATAGGTGCATCAAACCAAACATATAATACTTTTCCTTCTGCATTTTGTAAAGGAACTTTCACACCCCAGTCCAGATCGCGGGTTACTGCTCTTGGCTGCAAACCCTGATCGATCCAGGATTTACATTGTCCGTAAACATTCGACTTCCAGTCGTTTTTGTGTCCTTCCAGGATCCATTGGGTAAGCATTTTTTCATAATCCTGCAAGGGCAGATACCAATGGGTTGTTTTTTTCATGATGGGCTTTTCGCCACTTAATACCGATGACGGGTTGATCAAATCAACAGGACTAAGGGAGGTTCCACAATTTTCGCATTGGTCGCCGTATGCTTTTTCATAATCACAATGCGGGCAGGTACCCGTAATATAGCGATCTGCTAAAAACTGATGATTGGCCTGATCATAATATTGTTCAGATTCTTTTTCTGTAAGTTTTCCCTTTTCATAAAGGCTTTTGAAGAATGACGATGCTGTTTCATGATGGATGGGAGCAGAAGTACGGCTATAAACATCAAAAGAGATACCAAATTTCTCAAAAG
>CAYMLS010000157.1:0-11366 GCA_964390665.1 uncultured Bacteroidales bacterium
TGTTTATAATTTGATTAATTCGGTTCTCGTTTTTTCCGACGAGAGAGCTCGCCAGTACTCTGAATGCTCGTTTTACGATGCCGCGAATTATAATCATGCGCGTGTGTGTCAAAAATTTTGTCATGCTCGGTTCATCTAATTCGCCGTCTTCAAATATCTTTTTAAGATGTTCGGAAATGGTAGTTCGCCCTTTTTCGAACAGTTCGGCAATAAAACTTTGTGTGAGTCAAAGGGGTTCGTCCTTAAAATAAACATCTATATTGACTTTGCCATCTGCTGTTTGGAAAACTACAAAATTGTTAAAGTGCTGTAGTTCGTTTTTGTCTATATTCATACCAACCTGATTTTTCCTGTTAATAAATTCTGCATCATCCTCAGTTTTTTTTGCGGTATTTCTCCATTTTGGTTTCCAATGTCTGTGTCCCGGCATCCATATCGGAGAGGATAGTGGCGATGCGGGTTTGTTCATCATAATTATCAATCAAAATGATATTGTTATCGGCTTTTTTAATTATATCAGCGACAAAGATGTAAGCATCAAAAATTTGCCCGTCGAAAAAAATGTCCTTATCCGGTTGCGGTTGTCTGGTTTCAAGTGCTTTGAATATTCTCTCGAATTTCTCGTCACTTAGTAATTGTTTTCTGTCAATTTGATAGAGACTTTGAAATACAGAGGCATTCTGTAATAAAAACTTTCTCATAGCAGCAAATGCTAAAATCCTCCGATTGTATGTTTTAATATGCTGCTAAATATAATCACCTGTGTATTTCGACATGCTCAGTAGATCTGTTTCAAAAGTTTTTTCATAGTTCGGTTCATTTGGTCTTCATCTTCCTGCTTGCGTATCAGGTGCATTGAACGTTCAACAACCGAAATCCGCTTTTTGACAGGTAGCTACAGTATTTCTTTAATGAGTTCCCTGGTTTTCAAAATCTCAATCATTGAATGCCAAAAGATACGAATTTATGATCAAAATATTATCCCTTTTTCCTGCCTGTCAATGGATGAAAGCGTATCTATTATGCAGCACAACATTCCCATCACAAAAACTGCCGTAATCTCCATTTTTTGCAATACACTTTTTCTCTGTAACGGTCTGAACCAACAACCCTAATAGCAAATCCTCTTTATTCTGCTATCTTTCTAAATGGTTTTTGGTTGCTTTTTATTCCCACACTGCTCTATGTTTTTATTGATTTTTCAATGGGCAAATATAAGATAATCGTAGATGTGATCATCCTTTTTAACAGAATATACCCGGAAATAAACCGTGGAAAGATGAATGCTGTGTTTTAATGGCGTGGTTTTTACTGAGAAAAGACCGGTACGGTTTTTTAGTATTCCCGGTTTTGATGTATTTTAATGAGCCAGGAAATCCGAAGCCGATCGATCAACGCCAGGGGTCAGCATACTCCGGAATGATTCAATAAGGGTCAGCATGCTGCGGAAATGATTGACTTATTTTGTCATCAGAGGGTGGTATTAGAGAGTATTATATTCCATAATGTGAACATTTTTATGGACATGATCTTTGAGGGTTTAGTTTCAATGATTATAAGGTAAAAATTGTAACTTAGGATTCAAAAATGGCACCATTAACTCCGGTATGTGTGGGACAGATTACTCCGGTTTTCCTGGCACAATATGATCCGACATGGGTGGCACAATTAACTTCCGTTTAAATGGCACACCCTGAACCATATTATCCACATAGTTCTCAGGTTGTTGCGTGCCTGTGGGTTGCGAAAAGGAGCAAATTTCAAATTTTACGTTTCGCAATAGCTCCTGCCAACTTTACCTGAAGGGTGCAAATTTTACCAACCCAAAGTTCATATTCAATAACAACCAACCTTAGTTAATTTCACGAGAAACACTAATATCAAATTCATTTGAATTATCCTCATAAAAATCAAGAAGTCCCATTGCTTGATTTTCAAAAGAATAAATATCGCCTTCCTCTTCCTTATAACTTCCGCATGAGATGTAGTTATATGCTGTATAAGTATCTCCTCCAACCCCTGCCTCATATGAATGATGTGTTTCCGATATTCTAAAGCACTCACCATCATGGCTAAAACCAATATAAACACCTTCACCATTAGTGTAATGGCTCAGGGAAAATGAGAATACAAAATCTTCATTTGGTTCATCCAACCAGTTAACCACTTCCTGGATAAGATTTAAATCTGCCTTTGAGAATTTTTTAACAGACTCCGCTTTCATTAACAAGTCATAACAAATGGATAATTGTTCGTCTCCCATAGTAATTGATTTTCAGTTATAATGATTGCTGATTCTTTTAAATCAGTATGAATTCGTAAAGGTATAAGCGCCTCAGTATTTGGTTTCTTTTATGCTGCACGAAATTTTCCATCCAATCATTTTTTCCATCCTGCTGATAAAATTTGGCACAATCCTGATAACAAATGCCTGTTTTGGCATCCCATGATTTTTATATAATTATTCTCACTGCTAAATTCGACAAATTTATCAAATTTCCCTACATTAGCAATCTCAAAACTTTCATTAATTTTAAACCCATGCTTCTGAAAGAAATATTGCAGTCAAAAGGTTTGAAGCAGAAGTGGTTGGCAGGGACGATGGGCGTAAGTGAAGTCACTGTCAGCAATTGGTGCAGTGGAAAGAGTGTGCCAACAAATAGCTCCTTCAGAAATTGAGTGTGTTGCTGGATGTGCATGTAAAATCTATTGTATAATTAATACATGGGGAACACAAACAAATATATATTGTCATTTACTGCTGCTTCATTACCTTTGAACGAAATGGTGAAGATTACCCATGCCTGACTGGCAAACGAATCTTCAAACCTGACTGAAGTGGGGGAGGGCGGTGAAAGAAGTGACAGGATTGAATGACAAGAAGACCAGGGAAAAGGTCAGATAGTTTATCGAGATCGATGGTACACAAATACGGTAAACCATGACAAGAGCAGAAGCCGAAAACATACTGCAACAGAAGTTTGGCTTGCCATTCTTCTACGAGGAGCAATGGGAAGCCATCAGCAGATTGTTGAAAGGTGAACGTATCCTGATGATTCAACGGACAGGGTTTGGCAAATCCCTGGTGTTTCAGTTTGCAGGCATGATGCTTCAGGGCACAACGGTTATCTTCTCGCCGCTAATCGCCCTCATGCGTGAGCAGGTCAACAAATTAAAAGCATTGGGATTACCCGCTGCTTATATCAATTCCACACTTACACCAGAAGAAAAAGCAGATGTGTTGAGAAATGCTGAAAACGGTAGGTACAAATTATTGTATATAGCACCCGAAAGGCTGGAAGACGAAACATGGCAACAGGTGGTGCAACGCATGCCACTGGGCATGGTAGTGGTTGATGAAGCCCATTGTATCTCCACATGGGGTCATGATTTTCGCCCATCTTACCGAAGAATAGTAAATGTGGTAAAACAACTTCAGAACGATTTCCCTGTGCTTGCATGCACGGCTACGGCAACCATAAGGGTACAGCAAGATATTGAAGCCCAGTTCGACAATGCCAGACTTACTGTGTTGCGTGGCAATCTAAGCAGAGAAAACTTTTCTCTGAATCTTATGAAGTGTAGCAATCAGGAAGATAAACTAGCAGGAGTGTTACGTATTGTAAAAGGTCTGAAAGGAACGGGTGTGATTTATTGTGGAACACAGGCAGAAACAGAAATATATTCCAAATGGCTGGACTACAATCAACTTAAAGTAACCAATTATAATGCAGGATTGGATAATGATACCCGAAAACGCATTGAAGCAGATTTTGTAAATGATGTTTACAAATGTGTGGTATCCACCAATGCATTGGGAATGGGTATGGACAAACCCAATATTCGGTTTGTAATTCATACACAGATACCCACTTCACCATTACATTACTACCAGGAAATCGGACGTGCTGGCAGGGACGGTTTGAACACGCATGTAATTCTTTTCTACACACCTGAAGATGATGAACTACC
Source organism: uncultured Bacteroidales bacterium (assembly GCA_964390665.1). Lineage (GTDB taxonomy): Bacteria > Bacteroidota > Bacteroidia > Bacteroidales > UBA7960 > SKVR01. The sequence continues at coordinate 3,973 of CAYMLS010000157.1, forward strand.
TTTGGCTTTCATTAAAAACAATAAACCCAAGGTTAGGCACTATCGAGGACTAATTGAAATATTACGGCATGAATCATTAGGATTGTATAATATCATAAGACGCATTAATCTTAAGCAAACTGCTGTAAAAGTAATCCTTGCCGACCTTATTGACCAGGGTATTGTGATGAAAACCAGCAGTGGAGCCAAAGTGCTTTACGAACTGAAATACAATGCCCCGGAACTTCAGACCCATGGATTTGAATTATTGCGCAATGCCAAACTGGAAGATTATGAGCATATGAAGAGATACACGAACACCACAACCTGCCGAATGAACTTTCTGCAAAATTATCTGGGAGACAATGCCATAGAAGTCTGCGGAAAGTGTGATGTTGATACAGGTAAAAAATACGAAATAAGTGCTTCAGAAGAAGAATTAAAGAAATTAGAAGAATTTAGAGAAAATTATTTCCCAATTTTAAATGTGGAATCCAAAACCAGTATTCTGATAGATGGAGTGGCTGCTTCATGGTATGGTGTTACCAATGTGGGTTCAATGCTTCATAACAGTAAGTATGATGGTGGCGGTGATTTCCCGGATTATTTATTGCGCCTGACTCTTAAAGCCTTTCGGAAACATTTCAAAAATATGAACTTCGATTTGGTGATGTATGTTCCACCTACTATATCTGGTGACCTGGTAAAGAATTTTGCGGAAAAGATAGCAAAAACTTTAAAATTTAAAATATCTCATGGTATAAAAAAAACACGTACTACTGAGGCACAAAAAGAGTTTGAGTCTGCTCTTAGCAAACGTGATAATCTCAAAAATGCCTTTACTACTGATTCCGAAGTAAAGGCGAAGAAAATTTTATTGATAGATGACATATTTGACAGTGGAGCAACCATTAAAGAAATAGCCAGTATGCTTAAAAGCAAAGGTGCTGAACTGGTTGCACCCATCGTAATCGCAAAAACCGTCGGAGGAAGATAATATGACTGAAAACCCAATACCTTATTGGATGGCATTTGCCCATGCAAAAAGTTTTACGAACAAACGCAAAATGGATTTCCTGATAGATGTGGTGCATGACAAGGAAACCATTGTTACTGCTATGAATAAAATAAAAACCGGAGACAAACTGGGGTTTGCTTTTACAGAGAAAGAGTGGAATGGCATTCAGGAAGCCGTTTTGGAAGTTCCTAACAATGCTTTTCTGACGGAAAAACTAATCGACCAGGGGATAGAAATTATCCATGTCATGGAAAAGTTTGCCTATCCGAAGGTGCTCAAAGATAATCTGAAAAAAGACGCCCCCATTGTTATTTATACCAAAGGAAATGCTGATTTACTTCATAAAAACAGTGTTGCCATTGTGGGCTCAAGAAAGTGCTCTAAGAAATCATTGGATTTTACGGATACCATTGCAAAAAAAGCCGTAGCGGAAAAATCGGTGATTGTAAGTGGTTTTGCCAAAGGAATTGATAAACAAGCCCTGGATTCTGCCTTGAATTATAAGGGACAAAGCGTCATTGTACTTCCACAGGGTATAGAAACCTACAAGACCAAAACCTACTATGCTGCCATGGTCAGGGGTGATGTACTGGTCATTAGCACTTATCACCCCAAAGCTCCTTGGTCTGTGGGATTAGCCATGGACAGAAACAAAATCATTTATGGTTTGGCAAAAGAAATATATGCTGCTGAATCCAGTAATTCCGGAGGTACATGGGAAGGTGTTTTGAGCGGAATAAAACGGGGAAGAAAGGTTTTTGTGAGACTTGCCTCTGATGACGAGGAAAATGCCAACAATCTGTTGATTGGGAAAGGTGCATTGGCAGTTGATATGGACGGTAACGTTATGCAAGCAAAAATTGCTGCTATTGCTGCTTCTGATCATCCTAAACCTGAAGCAGTTGAAGAAAACAACATAAATCCGGTTCAAAAAACAGAGAAGAAGGAAGAGCAAGGAAAAGAGGCAGTACCGGAACAAGATGAAAAATATGAAACCAGGACACCAGATGTTTTTGCCCATGATGAAATCATCCCAGGAACCATTGAAATATTAAAGACAAGGCAAGGCAAGGGAGTTACGGTGAATGATGTTGTTGAACTTCTGCATTTAAACAAGAAAAGTAAGGACAAGATCAACAAGTTGCTATCATCTCATCCCGGATTGGTGAAGTCCAGAAAGGGAAGAGAAAACTATTATCACCTGAAGAACCTGATGCCACAACAAACCAGTTTGTTTTAGAAGATGGATGATCATTCAACAAAAAATAAAGCATGAAGAAATCACTAAAGCAGCAATATTCGTGACAGGGTCATCAAAGCAAGGGAGGTTCAAGAGGAAAGATACAAGGATGTGAACGGAATTTATTGCCATGCACAAATGCGTTCAAAAATTATGAGGGAGATCTGCCAGATCGATCAGGCGAATGGTTTATTGCTGAAAACAGCCATGGAACGTCTCGACTTGTATGAAAGAGCGTATGACCGAATCCTGTAAGTTTCCGGAACCATTGCCGACCTGGAAGGATCTGATGATATCAAACCCGAACATCTGGCGGAAGCCATCCACTACAGAGTCCCGACCGTGAAACATGGGTGACCTGATCAGGGCAGAACCCCTACTTGGGTTATCCCTTACCATCATCAGAAACGAAAAGAGGGTGTTGGCAAAAGAACTGCGGGTTGTTATGTTATACGCTTATTTCTTTCTCTACACAGGACCACCATAATAATCCTGTGAAGGTCTTCTCTTTTTAATGTTTTCCAGTGCTTCTGCTTTTTGCTCTTCTGTGTAGTTTTTCCAGTTGGCGATCTCTTCCAATGAACGGTAGCATCCTATGCAAACACCTTCTCTGGTTATACATATATCGCGGCAGGGAGATTGGATCTTTTTACTTTTAAACATAAAGGAGGAGTTTTATAGTGATACGTATTTTTATGTGTATGTTTTTCGGAATACCCGAATAATAAAATCTGGCAAACAAAATTACAATAATTAACCTAATTGCAGCGTATGTGCTGGATTGAATATGAAAAGGATGACATCTGACCGGATGATAGAATGATGCTTTAGCATCCCCATATCATGATCTGTTTGCAGGTGTTTTTTCTAATGCAGGTTTTTGTTTCTTGCTTTACCTAACAACCTCCCTTTTTATTTGTTTTTATTGCCAAAGTATCTTTTGTCAGATATTTTTGTGTTTTTTATCTAAATGATAACCTGTTTTTATCCTTTGATAAATGAATTTCATAATTTTGCAAGGAAGAAAGATTGTTGAACCCCAAAAATAACAGACTTATGAGTAAGGTTTTGATCATAGGCGCAGGAGGTGTTGGTAACGTGGTTACCCGCAAATGTGCCGCTGTACCGGAAGTGTTTACAGAAATACTGCTTGCCAGCAGAACATTGGAAAAATGTGAAGCCATTGCACATGATATTGGCAACGACAGGGTGAGAACCGCTCAGGTTGATGCCGATAATGTTCCCGAACTGGTTGAATTGATGGAGGATTTCAGACCCGATCTGGTGATCAATGTGGCTTTGCCTTATCAGGACCTGACCATTATGGAAGCTTGTCTGCAAACCAAAACCCATTACCTGGATACGGCAAACTACGAACCCCGTGATGTGGCCAAGTTTGAATATAAGTGGCAATGGGCCTACCACGAAAAATTTAAAGAAGCAGGAATCCTGGCTGTATTGGGTTGTGGATTTGACCCCGGCGTTACGGGTGTTTTTACTGCCTATGCTGTCAAACACTATTTTGATGAGATCCACCACCTGGATATTGTCGATTGCAACGCAGGAGAACATGGGAAATCCTTTGCCACCAATTTTAATCCTGAGATCAACATCCGCGAGATCACCCAAAATGGAAAATATTGGGAAAATGGTCGGTGGATAGAAACCACTCCCCTTGAAATTCATAAACCCATTGAATATCCAGAGATTGGTGAGCGCGAATCCTACCTGTTGTACCATGAGGAACTCGAATCACTGGTAAAGAATTTCCCTTCCATCAAAAGAGCAAGGTTCTGGATGACTTTTGGTGAAAAATATATCAACTTTCTGAATGTACTTCAGGAGGTGGGCATGACAAGTATCAAACCCATTAATTTCAAAGGAACGGATATTGTTCCCCTCGAATTTCTGAAGGCGGTTCTCCCCGAACCCTCCTCTCTCGGCGAAGGTTACAAAGGGCAAACCTCTATCGGATGCCAGGTAAAAGGGATGAAAGACGGCGAAGAGAGAACCTACTACGTTTGGAATAACTGTTCGCATGCCGAAGCATACCGCGACGTAAAAGCCCAGGCCATCTCCTATACCACCGGTGTGCCTGCCATGATCGGAGCCATGATGATGCTTACCGGCAAATGGTCAGGAGAGGGGGTCTTGAATGTGGAGCAATTTGACCCGGATCCTTTCATGGAAAAATTGCCTGTGTATGGATTACCATGGAACGAAAAAATCAATGAACCTTTACCGGTGGAAAAATGGGTGTAGATTTTTCTCAAATTCCTTCTCCCGCTTTTGTGCTTGATGAAAGGCTGCTCAAAATCAACCTGGAGATCCTCAACCTGGTTCAGAAAGAAGCAGATGTGGAGATTATTTGTGCCTTGAAGGGGTATGCCATGTGGTCTACCTTTCCTCTGGTGAAACAATACCTTGGTGGTGCCACGGCAAGCTCCCTTCACGAAGCACGTCTGATCTATGAAGAAATGGGCACAGAGGCACACACCTATTGTCCGGTGTTTTTTTATGATGAAATGGAGCAAATACTGCATTACAGCAGTCATTTGAGTTTCAACTCCATTTCTCAATATCACAGGTTCAGGGAAAAAGTAAAAGGATCTCCAAAACCTGTAAGCATGGGGTTGAGGATCAACCCTGAATATTCGGAGGTGGAAACAGACCTGTACAACCCTGCTATCCCCGGTTCCAGGCTGGGCATCACAGCAGATCAAATGCCCGGAGATCTCCCTGATGATGTGGAAGGGTTGCACTTTCATGTATTGTGTGAAAACGATTCCTATGTGCTGGAAAGAACCCTGAAAAAGGTTGAAGAAAGGTTTTCTCACTGGATCAAACAGGCAAAATGGTTTAATATGGGCGGTGGACATCATATTACACGTAAAGACTATGATGTGAAACATCTTGTACAACTGCTCAGGGACTTTAAAAAGCGCTATCCCAATCTCCGGAAAGTGATCCTCGAACCAGGTGAGGCGGTGGGATGGCAAACGGGTTACCTTGTTTCCACCGTCCAGGATATTACAGACCATAAGGGAGTGAAGGTGGCCATGCTCGATGTGAGTTTTTCTGCCCATATGCCCGACTGTCTTGAAATGCCCTATAAACCTAAAATACTTGGTGCAACAGATGCAAAACCCGGCAGACCGGTCTATCGTATGGGTGGTTTAACCTGCCTTGCCGGCGATTACATGGGTATGGGTGATTATTCCTTTGAAAAAGAACTAAAAGTAGGGGATAAGGTGGTTTTTGATGATATGATACATTATACCATGGTGAAAACAACGTTCTTCAATGGTGTGAAGCATCCTGCCATAGGCATATGGAAAGAAGAAAATGTTTTTGCTCCCTGTCGCTTTTTTGGTTACGAAGATTACAAAGATAAATTGTCCTGATGTCGGTTTACTATGCCCGGAAGCTCAGGTCTTTTGTGGTCATTTCCAACAACCATGCAGCCCTTATATCGCCCTTTAGAAGATATTCCTTTATTTTCTGATGAATCAACGAAATGTTTTCTTCTTTTTCGCCCGAAAGCAGGCTTGTAAATCTTGTTATTTCTTCCCTGCCGGCAAATTCTTCTTTTTCCTGCTGCGTGGGCAAATGTGTAACGCCCGCCATAAGTGCCAATAAGTTCCCTGTAAGAATTTTGCTTTCCTTCAAATGTTTTGGCAGGGCATCGAACCCGACTGCTATTTCTGCGGGTGGTTGTTTGATCGCGAAGATACTTTCAGAATATGCCCTTGCATAATTGAAATTTCCCAACCGACCCACCATATCAATTTTCAGAGGATCAATGGTATCGTCATCAGCAAAAATATCTTCATGCATGTGAATGAGGTTTGCCTGGGCTATCACCAGATTTGCAGCACCTGGTTTGTCGCTCAGGGCGCGAACCTCCAGTACTTTACACTCAAACTGTACCGGTGATTCTTTTACCCGGTAAGGCTTTACCGTTTCTGAAGGGATGGGGGTGAATCCCCCTTTTTCAAATTCGCTGATTCCTGTATCATATTCTACACCGCAAATGGCCATTTGTCTTGCCATGTCATAATTTACCAGGTTGATGACCACTTCGCCGGTTTCTTTTGCATTGGCCAGGGTATCTTTGGTGGTGCCATCGCGCCGGGTATTGGCAGAAAAGATCATAATGGGCGGTGTGCTGCTGAAAACATTGAAAAAACTGTAAGGCGCCAGGTTTGGATTTCCTTCGGCGTCCATGGTGCTGGCAAAGCAGATCGGACGGGGATTAACGGCCCCAAGGATATAGTGATGACGCTGGCGGGGGGTTAATGATTCGGGTGTAAAACTTTTGAAGTTCTTCATAAAGTGAGCAAAGTAGAGATGTGATTTTTTGGTTTTTGTTGATTGTCAGGCAAATTTAAAAAAAATAATTTTTTTCAAAAGGGGGAAGTGAATTGTACCTCCCTGCTATTCCCGTTGTCCGGTATTTTCAATATGATCGACGAGTTCCTGTATGTTGAAGAAATCTCCGGCGTATGGAATTCCATCTATTTCAACGATAAAAGGGGGCACTTCTTCCGGTTCGTATCCCCATTTTTCTGTTAATCTTTTAAATTCATTGGGTCTTGTGGAGGTAATAAAAACTTCATGGTCCATGCCATAGTTTGAAAAGTCAACGCTGAGATTTCGTGCGTTGCAATTCCAACCGTCGTGGTAAAGGAGGATTTTTTTATTTTTTAGTTGGTCAAATTGCATCAATTTTCCTTCCTGTATGGGCGGACTTCCATATTTTCTTCCCAGTTTTACCACCACGATCCCTCCTTTTCCTTCTTGCGGGGATATTTTGGCAATTCCCAGATGAGAATATTTGGGGTTCATTAGTAATCTGCAGTGTCCTTCACTTTTTAAAAATACAGGTACTGATCCGCAGGTTTCACCTCTTCCGAAACTAATGATTTCTCCCAAAGCGCCAAAATCCCGGGTGTAAATATTTACCCTGTCTCTTACACGGCTTCCATCCGAGCCCACGTGCCCACGCATGCGGTTTTGAAACAGGTCATTGGCATGGTCCACGGCGGCGTCGGCCAGGTTCTGATCCCATTTTAATGCCGCTGCTGAAGGAAACCATTCTTCACCACATATCTGGGATATGGAGCGTGCTTTGTTGAAATAAACCATGCCCGCAGC
>CAYMLS010000158.1:0-11244 GCA_964390665.1 uncultured Bacteroidales bacterium
GGGGCAAGAATTACGGCAATGGCAAGTGCAATGATCACCACAATACGTCCTACGGGTACGAGGTCGCTACCATCCGTCCTTTTCGACATATAAGGTTTATAAATATCCATGGTGAAAATTGTAGATGTGGAGTTGAGCATGGACGCCAGGGAAGAAACAATGGCAGCGGTAAGAGCCGCCACTACAAGCCCTTTAAGTCCAACAGGTATAAATGTTTTAATGAGCCAAGGATAAGAAACATCATAATTGATGGATCCGTCGGGACGCAAAAAATCTCCTCTTATACCTTCAATAACAGCAGTTCCCTCAGGTTGGGTAAACATTACATATGCCACAATACCCGGAATAACCACAATAAGCGGAAGCAATAATTTCAGAAATGCGGCAAAGGCCAAACCTCTTTGTGCCTCGCGTAAACTTTTGGCTGCGAGTGCTCTTTGAATAATATACTGGTTAAACCCCCAGTAATATAAATTGGCGACCCACAAACCACCGATCAAAACCGCAATACCCGGCAAATTCATAAACTGCGGATTATCGCGGGAAAGAATCATGGTGAATTTTTCATCCGCAACGTTGTAAACATGACTAAATCCGTTGATAACCCCTCCTTCGGGAGTAACATTGTTGAGCGCAATAAATGTGGTGATCAGGCCACCGATCACCAGCAAAACAACCTGAATCACATCAGTCCAGGCTACCGCCGACAATCCTCCCCAAATAGAGTAGGCAGCAGCAAAGAATGCCAATCCCAGAATAAAATAGAAAGTCATGGATCCATCGGCACTACCCAGTATTGTATCCAATGCTTTGGCACCAAGAAATAAAACGGAGGTGAGATTTACAAAAATAAAAAGCGCCACCCAAAATACTGCCAGAATCGTTTTCAGTTCTGTGTTGAACCTCCTTTCCACAAACTCAGGAATGGTAAACAATTCCTGTTTGATAAAAACGGGTAAAAAATATTTGGCAACAATGATCAGTGTGAGTGCAGCCATCCATTCATAGGATGCAATAGCCAACCCGATGGCAAAGCCCGAGCCCGACATACCTAAAAATTGTTCGGCCGAAATATTGGCTGCTATAAGTGAAGCGCCAATGGCCCAAAAAGGCAGACTTTTACTGGCAAGAAAATAGTCCTGGGCATTCTTTTTGTGCCCTTTTTTTTCACGCGATACCCATAGTCCTACTGATAAAATCAATATTGCATAGGCAATGAAAATAATGTAGTCAATAAGATGAAATTCCGTCATAATTGATTAGATTATAAGTTGTATTAGATAAGTAATAGTTGTTTTATCATCAATAGTGAGTCATCTGAGAGGGTTTTAAAAAACCTCCACCGGGGCATTAAGATTCCCATAAATTACGGGGATATTCATTTTTTTGGGTTAATTCGTTAAGATTTTCCATGGCTTTGGGTTTGTCATCAGCATAAGTCACCCCAAACCAATGTGCATCCGAGCTAAGCATTTTCACTTTGCCCAACCCTTTGTTTATAAGGTCGTCTACAACTTTTGGAGTATATATTTCTGATTTTAGTTCCATGGAGTGATTTTGGAGAAAAAGGTCAAAATCTTTTTGTATCACATCAAATATGGAAGGATCGAAACCCCAGAAATTCATGGATACCAAAGCATTACCCGGCAACTCCAGTTCTCTGCCATCCTCAAGATAACTGATGATCTTACCTTGCTTGTTTCTTTCAATTTTCACATGCTCTTCTACCGATTGCAAATATCCTTCATCATCTACTTTGCAAATGCCTCTTGAAACACTTCCAAACTCAGAAAGCGTATTTTCCAGTTTATATCCACACATGGCATATTCTTTTTTGCCTGGCTTTGCTTCTTCTTTCAGAAAATCGCCCATGGTTTGATATGCTTGCCTGCCATAGAAGTCATCGGCATTGATCACAGCAAAAGGTTCATGAATAAGGTCTTTGGTCACCAGCATGGCATGTGCAGTACCCCAGGGTTTTTTTCTATCGGGATGAATTGCGGTTCCTTCCGGCACATTGCTGAGTTCCTGGTAAGCGACTTCTACCTTTGTTTTCCCTTTGAGTTTATCAATAAATATTTTTTTAAAATCGTCGGCAAAATCATGTCTGATCACAAAAACGACCTTATTAAACCCCGCCCTTAAAGCATCATAAATGGAGTAATCCATAATTGTTTCTCCAGAGGGGCCTAAACGGTCAAGTTGTTTAATACCACCATATCTGCTTCCCATGCCAGCAGCCAGTACAAGTAATGTAGTATCCATAATTTAATGTGATTTTTTAATTGTTTATAATTAATTTGATTAATAAAACCTTTTAAAACAAAAACTCATCGGCAAAAATAACATTTAAGCTTTAAGAAAATCATAATTAAATCATCAATTTTGTATGAAAAATTGTCCATATATGTCAGAAAAGATAAAATATAGTTACTTTCGACGGCTGAATGCTTATTATATTCAGATATCAGACATACCTTTAGTGCAAATAAAAACAAATCATGATGATCAAGTTCAGAATTCATTTAATCCTTATTGCTGTTTTACTTTCAGGATGCAATCCATCTGTTTATATACCGGTGCAACGTCCGGCAGAAGTAAATCTTAGTGGAAATAAAACCATAGGTGTAGGAGAAATCATCTCACCCGGTGGTCGAAAAACACATCAATCAAACAACCTTGAAGAGATCATTACAACACGCCTGGTGGAATCAGGGAGTTTCCAGGTGGTTGACCGACAGAATATTAACAGCATCCTGCAAGAGCACAACCTTACCCTTAGCGGTCTTGTTGATGAAAATCATTCGGTTGAAGCAGGGAAACTTCTGGGAACAAATGTTTTGATTTTTGGAAACATCAATGAAGATCAATACAGTGAAGAAGTTTCTGAAAAAGAGAAGGAAGATGAGGAAGGTGGGCGAACCTATATTTTAAAAGAACGCAAGGGAACATATAAATTACTGACCAATATCCGGATTGTTGAAGTATCTACAGGAAAGATCCTGGCAGCAAGAGATTTTGCATCGGTAAAAACAGCAAAAACCAGTGCCCGCAATGAAGACCCACCCGCCATAGATCGCAGACCTATGTACCGGCAGGCATCCCAGGAGGTTGCCTCGCAACTGGTAAGGATGATCGCACCTTATAAAGAAAACGTAAAAGTAAGTTTTGAAAAAGACAAACAACTGCCCGAACTGGATGTAGCAATCACACAGATAAAAATAGGCGACTGGGAAGATGCCATCAGAACCCTTCAGATGGCTGCCATGAAAAATGATCTTGATGACAAGACCAAAGCAAAAGCTTTTTACAATTACGGATTGGTGATCCTATACGATGGGCAATACGAAAATGCAATGGAGTCTTTCAGAAGAGCCATGCAACTCAATCCCAAAAAGAAACAATACCAGCAAGCAGTCATAAGAGCAAAAAACGAACAGGAAAATGCGGAAAGGTTAAAAAACCAGATGGGGCAAAATTGACCCTGCTATTTTATGTTTCTGTGCAAAAGCAGAATGCATGATAATGATCCTGGAAACTATTTCATGGGATCATCTTCAAACCATTGTTGTTCGACCTTTTTCAACAGATTATCAGTCGCATTTCTGATGGCTTTATGTTTTGCACGATCAAAAGAAAGATCGGCCCCTGCAATATTCGAAACTGAGAACCCTGCCAATTCTTCCAGTTCATGATCCAGAAAATGCAGGCTGGCATCACAAAAGGCGGTGTGGATATCCTGCATAATGGTTCCATTTCTGGTTTTGGCATCCATCCTGATCATGTAACGGCAAGTATTTTCATTATCGGTAAACCGGAAACCCCTGGCAGAAAGAGAACTTCGCAAAGTTCCTTCGGCAGCTGCAGCCACTTTGTTGCTGAAACTTCCCCTCAAAGTTTTGCCATCTCCTGAAAAATCAAGGCATACTGTTACAGGCATTACCTGCAGCGTAATATCGGTTTCGGGCAGATCAAAACCATTGATCAGTTCAAGCACAGGGGTCTGCGTTGCATAAATATCTTTAAATCTTTCCAGATCAGGTTTTACAACAATGGTTTGATGAATGGCAGGACTCGTTACTTTTGATACCCGTATAAAAAAGGAACCATCACCACCGGTATCATATTCTTTGGTCATCATACCACTTCCATCCTCAAATTCGGCTTTTACAGGAAAAGATATTACGGGATTTCTGTTATTTCCATCGTGAAGCGAAGCATAAACAAAAACCCTGACCGGATCTTGAATGCTTTTTAAAAATTCCGCTTCCACGGTTGTTTTTTCAGGTTCGATCACCAAGCCATTCAAAACATCCTGTAAACTTTGATAAATATGATTATCCAGATATACCCTTTTCTGCTGAACCTCTGACTCAATGCCATAACCTGCAAACTCTCCCAAAGCAGCAAAAGCCTGCAAAAAATAACTGACAGCAAGGTTAAGATTATTTTCTCCGACCTGTTGATGAGCTTTTTCCACCAGATCAGAGGATAAGTTCTCTGCCCTTTGCATTTTTTCCTTTAACTGACGCTGATACTCTGCTTTGGAAAGACGATAGTATACCCAATACTGGTTTTCACCTTCCCAGGTATCAACCAATTCGTAGCCTTCCAGTTGCTGTTCGGTAAAACTGGTTATTCTTTCTTCAAAGGATTGTGAAAAAAATAAGTTGTCTTCTCTGATGGTACTTTCCGATTCACTAACGATTTGAACCGTAATAGAAGCGGCCATTTCAGAGAGTGCCGCATCGCGTGCCTGTGCTATGTGGTCGGTATTGAAGGGATGCAGCGGAGCAGATGCTATTCCTGTATAATAACCAGGGTCGATAGGATAGTTTTTCACCCATTCAGGTTTAGGGTTTTCGGGAATCGTAACCGTATTTTTTTTGCTGCTGCACGACAGAAGTAATCCTCCGAAAAAGACTAAAAACGCCAGGAAACGGACATTGAGAACATTGTGAGGCATAAAACAAAATGCTATAATGAATAATAAATTATCTGGTCATAAAAATAAGGTAATTTTCCATATCCAAAGTGGGTGTTACTACGGTTTTAATCATTAGACCAACGATCATGTACCATTTCTGAATGTCAGCCGATGCAGCGGACTTAAACCAAATTTCAGAATACTGCTTCGATGAATTTTGGTGGGGTACCCTTTGTTCTTATTCCATTGGTATACAGGAAACTGTTCATGCATCTTATTCATGTAATCATCGCGACAGGTTTTAGCCAAAACACTTGCAGCAGCAATGGAGCTGTAGATCCCATCACCTTTAATGATACAAATATGCGGAATTGTTTTATAACTCAGGAATCTGTTGCCATCAATCAGTAAAATGTCTGGTTTCACCTTTAATTGATCAATGCAGCGATGCATAGCCAAAACAGAAGCATTCAAAATATTGATCTCATCGATCTCATGGTTATCTGCACTGGCAACGGCAAAATCCACAGCCTCCTCTTCAATAACAGGTCTGAGATCGTATCTCTGTTTTTCGGTAAGCATTTTGGAATCATTGATCATTTCAGCCAGCAAACTTTTTTGATTCCGGTGATCAAGGATCACAGCAGCAGCATAAACCGGTCCGGCCAAACAACCTCTTCCCGCTTCATCCAGACCGGATTCATAGGTATGATGAGGGGCGTAGCATATTTTGAGTTTTATTTTAGAGATATCATTCATACCTGAGAAAATCAATTCTGTTCATTTTTGTATTTATCACTACTTCTTCGCACAAGATCAAGAAAAATAGCAGCATACCTGTCTTTTTGAGAATCATACGAATATTTTTCCTCAACCGTTTTTCTGCCCTTCCCACCCATTGTTTTTCTTAATTCCGGGTCATCGATCAACATCGAAAGTATTTGCACCCATTGATCTTCGTCATCTGCCAAAAATCCATTAACACCATGATCAATAATATCATTGTTAACCCCCACGGGTGACATCACTGCCGGGATTCCCAGCGCCATGTACTGCAACCCTTTAAATCCACATTTCCCTTTGCTCCATGAATCGTTTGGCAAAGGCATAATGCCAATATCAATAACCCGAAGGTCTTCCATTTCGCTTTGCCTGCTCCACCTGACATTCTCCAGGTCAGGCAGTTGCCCTTCATAAGGTTGATCACTGATGACCCTGAAGCAGACCCTGTCACCATATTTGTCTTTCAATCTTTTGAGAAAGGGTATCGCCAATGAAAAATGCTTGATGGTTGTAGACGACCCCGTCCATCCTATACAGATCTTTTGAGGGTGAGAACCTCTCTTTTTGACCATATATTGCCCGGTATGAATGGTAGTAGGAACAACAAATACGTTGGAATTAAACTGCAAAGCATAATCTGCCAGATACTGATTGCCCACAATACATGCATCCGCCATGGCAACCAAATGTTTGGTTTTGGAAGGTTTTTTCAGAAATGCCAATTTTTTATTTCCGTTGGAAACATCTTTTAACCAAATGCTGTCATCGAAATCGAGGACCATCTTCACACCTGCTTTTTTAATTCTTCTCTCGAACCAGGTAGTGCCCATCATGTGGGCTTCCCGGTAAAGAAACACAAGGTCGAAATCCTGAATTCTTCTGACATCTTTCCACCTATGCCAAAGACTTTTCACCAGCAGTAAGAATTTGTGAAAATATTTCCCCGGCGCGTAAAAGACAATGTCGTCACGTTCATCGATCAAATAAGAGATATGGCACTGAAAACCATTTTTTTTCAAATGCTCCAGGTACTGTTCAAAACGAAATCTCTGACCAGGTGAACGTCCCGGACGATGGGCAACCAGAAACAAAATGTTGTACGACACTTAAAATCAATTTATAAAAACAAACAAGGTTCAGATAATCCTTGATGCCATTGGGTTAATTTCTTCACTCACAATTGCAAAAGTTTACCAACCAACACCAGTACAAGCAAGGCAGTAAATAAAAACTCGCTCCATAAATTTTTTCTGTTTTCCTGAAAAAAGACAGCCAATATACCTGCGAGCGAAAGACCTGCAATACCGCGATTTACATATAAATCCTCAAAATAAACAATCATCAGTGCCAAACTTATCAGAAAAAAAAACAATAAAACGCGGTGTCTTTTTCTCAGTCTGACGGGTTTATCGCGCAACCCGCTACCATAAACCACCAGCAAAGCAATGAGTGTGGTAAACCCCACAACAGAAAACGTAACCCATTGAAATGCGGTTAAAAGTAAAGGGTTATCGAAAACACTTTGAAAAAACGACCACCATTCTTTAAATTCAAGGCCCATTTTGTCGAACCAGAAATAATATGTTGCCACAAAAAGGTAGGGAAGCAATAGTCCGAGCAATGAAGCCAACAATGACTTTAAATTGACCAGGTAATAAATGACCAGTGATATCCAGATCAAAAGAAAAAAACCCAATACCGGATAATAAAAAAGGGAGGCAATACCCATTAAAAGTCCGACATTGAAGATCTCTTTATAGGTATCCTGCTCATCAAAATCATCGAAGATCTTGTCAAGAGCGATGATAAGAAAAAAATTAGCGAACCAGAATGGCTGGAGCCCAACCAGTTTGAAACTGGAACTCATCAATACAATAAAAACAAGAGCAGGGAGATAAGAATTTCGGTCAACAAGGTTTTTATTAGTGATCACCCGGTTGAACATAAACGCTTGCAACAGCATAAAAACAAAGCTCAGCAATACACTCCAGAAAGGATTTTGCGAGAATATCTTGTAAATAAATGTATAGAGCGGTGCCTGATGTTGGCTGCTAAGTTCCACATTGCTGTAAAAAACAAATCCATCGATCCAGAAAATGATCGCCATCAACAATAGAATTATATTGAGCAATGGGTTGTTGGACTTAAACTTTCCTATCAGCATAATCTGTTTCTTTTACATCAGGTCTTTGCCAATGTCGGTTCTGAAATATTTTTTCTCAAACTCTATCAATTGTGCATCGCCAATGGCATTTTCCAATGCTTTTTCGAGGGAAGTATGCAATGAACTTACGGCAAGTACACGCCCTCCGGAGGTATAAATATTTTCGTCAGATCGTTTTGCACCTGCATAAAAAACATGGCTTTTCCGAACTTGTTCTGCACCCGATATCCGTTTACCTTTTTGATAAGCACCCGGATATCCCCCCGAAACCAGCATAAAAGTAGCACAAAAGTGCGGGCAGACCTCAAGGATATGTTCTTTCAGGTTTCCTTGACCTGTTGCCATTAGCAATTCTACAAAATCAGAATTGATCCGGGGTAAGATGGCCTCCGTTTCCGGATCTCCCAGGCGTACATTATACTCAATAACAAAAGGGTCGCCTTTTACATTCATCAGACCAAAAAAGATAAAACCCTTATAATCCAGTTTCTCTTCATCGATACCTTTGATGGTGGGTTTTATGATCCGTTCCACAACTTTTCCCATAAAAACATGGTCAGCAAAAGGAACAGGTGAAACAGCACCCATACCTCCGGTATTAGGACCTTCATCATTTTCACCAATTCTTTTGTAATCTTTTGCCTGGGGAAGCATTACCCAATCTTTTCCATCAGTGGCAATAAAAACAGATACTTCAATGCCATCCAAAAACTCTTCGACAACAACCTTTTCGGATGCTTTTCCGAAAGATTTTTCCAGAAGCAATCCTTTCAAACCTTCTACAGCAGCATTGTAGTCATGAAGGATGAGCACCCCTTTTCCTGCTGCCAATCCATCTGCTTTCAGCACGTAAGGAGGTTTGAGGGATTGGAGAAATTCAACACCCTGATCAAAAGTATCGGATGTAAAACTCTTGTAAGCAGCCGTTGGAATCTGATGGCGTTGCATAAACTCTTTGGCAAACTTTTTACTTCCTTCGAGCATAGAACCCGCTTTTGAAGGTCCGATAACCACTACATGACTGGTTTTTTTGTTTTCTGCCAGAAAATCACTGATTCCGTTCACCAGGGGATCCTCCGGACCCACTACCACCATAGAAATACGATGATCATCAATGAATTCTGCGATATGCTGAAAATTATCGGCAGAAAGTGATACATTGACACCACAATCGTGGGTTCCTGCATTTCCAGGTGCTATAAAAAGTTTCTTACAAAGCGGACTATCACTGATTTTCCAGGCCAGCGCATGCTCCCGGCCACCTGATCCCAATAAAAGAATATTCATATTAAACCGGTTATAAATTTTTTCCTGCCAAAATTACAAAAATCTTTCAGGTATCAGGTTTTTTAATATTCTGTGGAAAGGAATAAGCAAGGAAAAAGGCAAAAAATAAAGAAGGATATGGTTTTTGCCTGTATTGCTTTCTTTTTTGTGCCATGATTCTTAGAGATAAGATGAACCGGGCCATGACAACAATATTGACACAAACACGGATGATTAGATTTCGCAGGACGACAAAACATGCAGTATCAAAAAATACAACCACCCAGACTCACCCTTACCCCATCACTTGCTTTTTTTTACTTGCTTTTCGGGCAAATATTTCCAGTATCTTTCGGGCATCATTCTGCGCATTTGACGTGTGTTTTGCCGCTGGGGAATATTAACGGCATCGTAATAACTTTTCCAGAGTTGCTGATAATGGTCTTCATCTATTTTTTTGGAATCTTCAAACAATGTTCCACTTTGCAAATCGAACAACGGATCCTCAATAGCGATCTCTTTGATTGAATTTGCATCGTAATACAACCCATATTTTCTCCTTGTATCATAAATCACCCATTTTTGACCCGTATACCGGTTCTTAAAATGGTGTCCGATTAGTTTCAGTATATTGTAGGAAGGATCTATGGGAGCAAAGTAAAGCCCGTCGATGCTTTCCTGGAAGCGAACCAAACCGAGAAACAGATGTGCTTCTTTATAAACTTTCCTGGCTGTGGCAATGGTATTCATCACATCTTCATCGAGCATGTTTCGGTAAAAATCTTTCTCCTTGTGTGTGAATACTTTTTTCAAGTACCGAAACAAAAGCTGTTCTGTTCCTGGCAATTCTGATAAAAAAGCAACATGTACCATGCGCGCATTTTTACCGGAAGTTCTCTTTTGCAAGGCACGCCATACCCTCTCTGACTGAGAGATCACCGTTTCGATCCTGTGCACCTCACTAAACATGTCTGGGCTGACGTTGCTGTTTTCCAAAATCCTGGCAGGTGAGATATTTCTCTCAAAAGCAGTAAAAACGGTACACAGAAATCCTTCAAAAGTGCCATCATAATAAAACTCCGCTTCGGTCATTGTTATATCTTTTTAATCAAATAAGCTTAACTGTACGGCATCTGTTTTAGGTTTCTTTACAAGTTTTCTCCGGATTTGGGAAGGGGTTGCTTTGTATCCTTTTCCGGGTAACTCTCGACAAATAATAAAATATTGAGCACGGTTAAGGGCTACACCCATCCTCTTTAAGTGCAAAAAAGAAATACTTCCAAATTTTCGGTTTGCCACGATGATTTTCGCCGATCGAACGCCTATACCGGGTACCCTGAGGATTTTCTCATAAGGGTCTTTGTTGAGATCAACCGGAAAAACATGAGGATTCCTAAGCGCATAGGCAAGTTTAGGATCGACCTGCAGATCGAGAGAGGAGTGCTGTTCATCCAGGATCTCATCATAACGAAATTGGTAAAACCGCATGAGCCAATCTGCCTGATAAAGCCGGTTTTCACGTACAAGTGGTGTTTTCACCATGGCAGGCAAACGCACGTCATAGTCATTAACAGGTACGAAACCTGAGTAGTAAACCCTTTTTAATTTTTGCTGTCCATAAAAACCAGAAGCAAGTTTCAGGATGCTCAGGTCATTATCTGAGGTGGCTCCCACGATGAGCTGTGTACTCTGACCAGCAGGGACGAACCGGGGTGTTTTGCGGTATTTTTTTCTTTCTTCCCCAACGATGGAGATCTGGTCAGATATCTGGTTCATTGGATTAAAAACACTATTGAAATTCTTTTCAGGCGCAAGTAATTTCAAATTGTTCTCCGAAGGGATCTCAATATTAACGCTCAGCCGGTCGGCATATAATCCGGCTTCATATACCAGTTCTGGCGATGCTCCGGGAATGGCTTTCATATGAATATAACCATGAAACTGATGATCATTTCTTAGATTGCGTGCCACGGCAATGAGTTTTTCCATGGTAAAATCCGGACTTACCATCACTCCCGAACTGAGGAAAAGCCCTTCAATGTAGTTTCTCCGGTAGAAGTTCATGGTTAATGTTGTTAATTCTTCCACCGTAAAGGTGGTTCGG
>CAYMLS010000159.1:0-11207 GCA_964390665.1 uncultured Bacteroidales bacterium
AAAAGAATGGAGTTTCTTCGTATTTGTATTGCTCCAGGTAGTCTATTGCATACCGTGTAAAATAATCGGTTGTATAAAAGTCGTTTTCTTCAGGGGTGTAAGGTGCCAGGGTAACACTGTCGATACACCAGTGGCGTGGTTTTGCCCATGTTTTGTGCGCAGGTTCGGGCTCTCCGGGACGTCTTTCTCCCGGATTAAAATAGTTGCAGGCACCATCCCTGAGCCCGTAATACCGATCGAACCCCCTGAAATATAAGTTTTCCTTACCATGGTGTTTTCCGGTCATTAATGTTCTGTAACCATTGTTACGTAAAACTTCAGCGATCGTAACACTGTTTCGGAGCGTATCAGCCCGCTGGGCCATGCCGCATTGCTGGGCATACAGGCCTGTTAGAAGATTGGCCCGTGATGGAAAGCATTTGGCGGCATTGGTAAACTGTGTAAACCTTACTCCCTGCTCGCCCAAATAGTCGATGTTGGGGGTTTTGATTTCGCCACCGTAGCAACCAGGATCAGAAAAACCAAGGTCATCAGCCATGATCAGCACAATATTGGGTTGATTAGTCTTCTCTTTATTTTCATTGGTGCAGGAGACCATTGTAGTTCCTGCAGCAAATAATAATAGCCAGTTACTTTTGACCATAGTCAGTATGTTTTTATGTTTTAAATATCTTCAAAATTAACACCTTTTTTATCTGCCATAATACCAGAGCGAATAATCCGGACAATTTTCAGGTTTTCGCTATACAGTTCTTTGTTAGGTATCATATTGCTCAAAATAGCAAGGATTGATATAACTCCATGTATTAATTCTATTTGGATATCGGAACAAATAAAATCCATGTGAATATGCCGTTTTTCTTTGTATCATGATTTGCTTTTTTATTCTAAATAAATGAGTCCATTCTGAAAAGTCTATTGCCTGCAAATTACACTAATTTCCACTGATTTTAATATTTAATATTCAGGCAATTAATAACAAGAAATTTTCACTAATTTTCCGAAAACGGGTTTTCGGAGTGGATTCAAATATTAAAAATCAACTTATATCTTATTAGCAATAGAGGTGAACCAGAATACTTGTATTTTTAATCTGGCATTTTATACTAATCATAAATAAACCATGCCGTTGCCACACAATCTTTATCTGCTTTTAACTGCACCCAATGTGCACTATAACCCTCCGGAAACTGGTGAGTAAGTGTTTCGCCTGCTTTCATATCAAAAGTTTTGTAAACCACAGGTTGTGGTTGCAGATGAATTTTTTCCCAAGGCCTTTCACCAACATCGTATCCCTGATAGTGTGTGGTGTGCATGTACACAGTTATCCTAACATCCTTGTCGGCGGTAAGCTGCATTGTTTTTTGATCATATCCTGTCATCAGGTACATATCTGATAATTGACCGGCGAGGATATTGGCATCTTTCCATGGCCCGCCCTCTCCGGCAGGCTTGCCCATTTTCCACAAATCATCAATACCGCCAATCCAGACTGCTTCACCACTTTTTGCATCGCGTATAATATGAGGTGAAGGCTTTGCTGATGCTTTGACCCCTGAAAGTACCAGCAATCCATTCCACGTATTCATATCTGATATCATTTTATTGTGGGTTGATACCGGACGCATCATCAAATAAAGCGGATCGGATGTTATATAAAGCAATGGCAATTCATAGAAAGTTCCATGTATATTCGCCAACATTCTTTCTGATTGGAGTTCCCGGATATTTCTGATGGCCCTGGGAGAATAATATCCCTTTCCTTTCGGCAATCGAAGCCGTCTTTCTGGTGTTTGGAGTATCACCGATGCATTGTCTTCAGACCAAACTACTTTGTCAAAAAGTACCTCCAGGGAAGTATTGTCACTTATCTCTGGTGTAAATGTAAAATCAAACTTATTTAGTTCAAACGACTGGGTTGGTTTAAATACAGCATGTGTAAAGGCTCCCCCAACATATTGTCCTCTGCGTATATCACCAGCATGCAAAGTCATGTTAAAGTTATGGTGATTGCTGTATAGCTTTGAGTGACTAACCTTTCCTTCATAATCGGCATCAGCGAGCCCTTCAAACATATGATTGTTGTCAGCGCCATTATGCAGATTGGCATCGGTATAGTGGAAGGTAGCGGTAAGCATTGCAGTTTTATCACTGACGAGACGAACCCACTGAGCTTTTTCATTGCGATTGAAAATATTATACACATACTCCCCGGGTGACAATTCCAGAGTTTTGTAATGTGACCATTGGTTGTTACCCTCTACGTCAAATTCTATACGTACCGACAAATGTTCTTTACTTTCGTTTATAAGGTGCAACATTCGGTGGTCGAAACCATTAAAAAGATATGGAAGAGATGGCTCACCGGCCATAACCTGATCCTCGAGCCAAACAGAACCATAGCCACTGGCAGGACCCCATGTTGAAAGTTCTTGAAAATCGCCAAACCACAGGTTTGATTGTGGCTGACCAGCCTTGATATTTCCTTGCACACTTGTTTCGTTGGTAGCCAATACGATTTTTCCATTCCAGTGCATAAAATCCGGAATGTATCGCAAATGAGACCCTATTGGCGAAATTCCGGATGTATTGGAAGATGAAAAAGCAGCGGGGAATTCATAGAACATACCATGCATGTCCATCATAAATTTGCCATCATGTATTTCTCTGATTCGGGGCCATTCTGTAAACCAACCATGGAAAGCGTCGTTGCAATTAACCGCTTTGGGCAACAAATAGGTATGCCAATTGCCATTGTCCAGCACCTTCAGGCGTATTGAACGTTTATCCCAGCCCATAGACCACAAAGGCTCGTTATCTCCTGGAACGGCATTGATGCCATGTCGTGTGGTTACATCCGTAAATTGTTTTCTTTCAATGATTCGGAACTCGGTTCCATCGTACTCAGCCAAAACGCCAAAATTCTCAGGAGCAAATACATTTTGCAATGGCACCTTCCATTGGGGGTCGGCAACTCCATAGGGCCATTTTTCGCCATTATTTGCAAAAACCAACCTGCTTTGCGATGTATAGGCCCCTTTTCCATGCCAACCGGGTAAGGGCTTTTCATATAGTAGCACAGGTTTCAGGGTATGGACATCCACTTCATATAATGCCCCCTCCATGGTGAAGTAATACACTTTGTTTTCGGGATCTTTGAGGTGCCTGGCAATAGCTGTCATGCGCCCGGGCATATCCTGAATGGAGATCACCCTGATATTCCCCTGTTTATCAATGGCATAATGTCCGATAAAAAGCTGCTCCGATTCATGGTGAATCATCCGACAGGCAGGCGTTCCTCCAACACTACCCTGAAAGATTTCCATGTTTAATTGCTCATCTACGATGTATAGTTTGTGCTCACTTCCATAAGGTTCGTGTGCGGCATAATTCACCATATACATCCTGTCCCCCCACTCTGCAATGGCACCAATCCCGCATTCCCACTGACCGGATATTGACCTGCCGGGTTCACCTTTCCGCAGATCACTTTGTTTCTCGTCCAGTCTAAAATGTGAGTAGGTAGTCAGGTGAGGATAAATACCACTAACTTGATACTTACCGCTTATGGACGTAATCTGCCCCTGATCATGCGTTATTTTTGCGGCTTCAATATCTTGTACCTTACGGGATGTGCAGCTGGAAAACACAAGCAGATATGTAATTCCAATTATTAATATCCGTTTTTTTTCAATCATAGTAATTTTATTTGATTATATATAATGCTTACTTTTGATTAATATTTTGGGTTTCTTTTGGCAAGTTTAATTAAATATCTTTTCATTTTACATGTCTTATCCCTTATTCAAAGAGGGGTTGGGGACAATATACTTTTTAGAATAGACTCAGAAATAAAATCTCAAATGGAATAGCCTTTTTTCGCTTTTGGCAGATATTTTTCTTCATCATTGCATATGCCGGTTTCCTGGCATTTCAGAACACCCTTTTACGACACTTCTTCCCAAACATCCGGATGGTTGAGGTATTCATTTTCCAAACCGGTTTTAGGTTTTTATTTTTTCAACCCATTAACTCACCACAACTTTCTGTCATCACTCAAAAGATAAAGGTTTCAGTTTTCGCGGATTATATTCTCTAACCAATGCTCTGGCAAGAATTTCATTGGGGTTGACCACCGGTGTATTGCGATGGATCGTTTTTTTAAAAACGATGGGCAACTCTGTGCAAGCCAACAAAATAACTTCTGATCTCATTTCACACAATTTGTCAAACACTGAAAAGAGCGCTTCTTCTGCCTGGGCACTTTCACCTTTGGGTGAAGATTTGATGCCATAATCAGGATGATAGATCGCATCATGCACTTGTTTCTGGAGTTCTTTGCCGGGGTATAAAACCTGCAAACCATAGGCAGAAAGCGTATCATAAACCCGGAAAAAAACGGTTCCGTTGGTACCAAGTATCCCAACTCTTTGCACATCGGGATAATGTTCGGAAATAAACTTTCCGGTCTCTTCTATCATGTGCAGGAGTTTGATGCGCAATTTTTGCGCTTGCATCTCCGATTGCACAATTTGATAAATTTTTTCAGCATGTGCTGTATTGCAGGCAATCCCGGCTACAAAACAACCTGCCTTTTCCAGTTGCAAAATGATACCGGCAATTTCATATCCGGGGTTGATGTCAACGATACCCTGCAGGAATTCGGAACGATCGTGGATCTTATCTGACAAAGAAAACAGCACCTGAGGAATATGTTGCTGGTCATTGGCGGCAAGTGTATTCTCCACAACCCTTCTTGAAAGATCTATCCCTGCCATGGGCCCCATTCCTCCCACAATGCCTATATTTCCTTTTTTATGAATCATATTATCTTTTTTATGCTTCCAGCAGATTCATGACTAAAATATTTTATCCATACTTTTCAAGAACATCCATCGCGTGAATATTGTACAGTCCATGCAGATCATTGGCGTATTGCATAAGTGTTTTGCGGCCGATGTCATGATGATCTCCGCAAATATAAAGCGCCCTGGCCAAAAAGAGCTCCTTCAGACTTTGATTCCGGGTGGTATTGTCGTTGGTATCCTCTTTTGTGGTGAATACTGCCTGATGCAATGAGTTGACCGCATGCCCGCCAATGCCTGGCATCGTAAGCAATTGATGCAACAAGGCAGCACAGCCTGGTGCTTTGATATCGGCACATGCTTCGGCAATGGCTCTGAAATGCGACAATTCACTTTCAGAAGTTAATTTTTCGCTTAGTCGTTTCATTTCCCGAAAACCTGTTTTGCTGCGGGTTTTGCCCAGCGACATGATCATAGCATCCAGGTAACTCGCAGACATGCCAAACTGGTGCATCCCACGGAAGTTCCAACCTTCATCCCAATCGGCGTATTTTTTTATTTCTGCTGTCAACACAGCAGATGCCTCCTCATATCCATAAAAACCGAGTATTACGGCCCATTTTGCTTTCAGATCAGCATCTTCAGATGAGTCAAATTCTTCACGAAGGATTTTTAACCCCCGTTCTCTGTCCCACAAAATAACTTCCAGTTGATCGAAATCATTCACAACTGCCTTGGCCGCTTCCCTGATCTGTTGATCAGAAGGCGGAAAGAGATCCTGATCCGTTTCTGTTTTTGCAGGGAGGGTACCTTTTCGAACCAGTTCACTGCGAACGGTGCCAAAATCGATCTCCCTGAAAGAGACATTTTCCTTTTGAGCAACAGATGCCAGGTAACCTACGGCATAGCCCTGGTTTTGCAAGCACGGCTGCATACGTATCACCGGCATAGCATCGCGATCGGCACTGGCGCCCAGTCCTGTTACAATGATGTTGTCTATACCTTTGGGCAGCAATGCACGAAGGGGTACATTTACATGCATGTCAACTGTAGACCCTGCAGGTGGTTTGATGATAAAGTAGGGGTCGATGGTGTATCCATGTGTATCGAAAGAGCTGTAATGGTAAGAAATGGTATCGTCGTAATTTCTTCCGTTGGCCATATCCATGGCAGTAACCCGGTAATCGCCGGTTATTCTTCTTCTTTCGCGTGTCTGGGGTAGTTTGCCAATATCGTAAACATTTCTGTACTTGGCGTTTCCTGCTACAAAAGTGCGGGTAACATCTACCATGTCTGCATCATCTGTAAAAGTATAATCCGTATTGTTATAATGATCGTCGGGGTCTGCTTTGGGCAGTCCTGAACCCTGCACAGCCAACGAATCGGCATGAATAAATTCAAAAGGAGCGCCGGCAGCAATGGCAATATCAGCGCTACCTGTGGCATCGATCAGGTTTTTGGCCATCACTGCTTGTTTTCCATAAGGTGTTGCCAGCACAACCCCCTTCACGGTTTTGCCCTCCACAACAGCACCGCAGGCAATGGCACCAAACCAAACAACACCACCTGGTTTCTGAATTTCCTTTCTGTACCATTCCATTTTCCAGTCTTTCACCCAATCTGCCTTGCGTTTTTTCTGGCGGGGATGAGCGGCAGGCGCCATGCTCCTTACCCCATGGTCTATTTCTTTGGTAAATCCTTCACGATATCCAACCCAGTATCTACCTATCAATCCCAGTGTTCCCATACCTCCCAATCCGTGCAAATATTCAATTACTGCTGTTTTGCTGCCATACCTGGCAGAAGAAATGGCGGCACAGGCGCCGGCAGTACCGCCACCCACGACTACATTGTCGAAAGTACCGGCCAGGGGTATCCTTTCCGAATCAATCGTGATCTTCTCAACCTGGTGTACAGGTCTCATCCTGCGGTTATATACCTTTCCCTGACTTCCGGTCTGAAACCGTCCTGTGCGTTCCCTGATGTGCGCCAATGCTTTTGGGGTGGTCTTTTGGGCAACAATGGCAGCATGCTCACCCAGTCTTTGTCCAAGTGCGATCATGTTGCCGGGCAACATCATTTTTTCTTTGTCGGGAACAGACACATCTGCATATGCATTCAACAAAAAAAGACGCTCAGAACCTGCAGGTTGCAAAGCAGAGAAGGGAAGGGTTCCACTATCCTGAAAACGGACAGGAGAAGCGTTTTTGCCAACAATATTTACGTTGGGGATCTCGAACAACATATCGGAAGCATCAACCTGCTCTGCATCCCATGTTTGATCGCGAATGCTCTGCTCCAAAGCCTGCAGTTCCCCGAAATCCTGAACCGCGTTTTTACGGGTAAAGGAGTATTCTGTTGCAGGATAGCTTTTCCCATGAAAAACCAAAGGGGGTAAAGTTTTGTGCTTCAGGTTCTCTTTGGGTGTATTGCCAATAACAGTGAATCGGTACGCTGCCTTTTGGCGTGATTGTTTTTTGAATTCATTGCCGTTCAACCTGGCAACAAGAGCAGTTTCTGTGGCATCTATGACCACATTAGCGCGGATGACCTGCTCTCCTGAGCGATTTGCCAGGACAAGTCCACCCATTTTATGATCTTCATCCAGTACCACGCCACCCACATATGTGGAAAGCAAAAAGGGGATATTGTGATCCAGCAGTTGTTGCTGTAGTTCTCTTTTTACCACAGCAGGATAAGGTACTTTTTCCTGCTGCAGCAGGCGCTCAGCAAAGGGAGTTGTTTCGCCTTTTGCGACATCCCACAGGCGCAAGGTTCCACAAATATCTGTGCCCAGATAAGGTGCAGCACCCACAACATAAACGGATGCCCCTTTTTTAGTGGCACTGATGGCGGCAGCAATACCGGCAGTGGTTGCTCCCACCACCAGCACATCCACATTGGCTATGACATCCAGGGTAGTTTGGCGCTGCGCAATGAGCAAAGATCCGTTTTGATGATCACGGATGTTTACAAAACCGTAAAGATTGGGTAACGAAAAGCCCGCGGAGGCAATGGCCATGTTTTTAAGAAAATCTCTTCTTTCCATGCTTTTTATTTTATCTTTTGATTACCAATGGGTATCGTTATGTTTTCATTAATTTCTCCAACTGCCACTATCAATATCTCTTTTCTGCGATCACAACGATCATCCTTATGGGTTTTAAAGGTTTATTGTGGATGTATCATCTTTTTCAAATTCCTTTTCAATGGTTTCGTTGTTGACCATCACGGATACTTTTCCGGGGAACTGCGACTGAATTCTCACATGCGTTGCCCTGCCATTTTCCCAAGCTACATCTACCGTATAACCTCCCCTGGCTTTGAGTCCGTTGACAGAGCCCGTTGCCCATGTCGGGGGCAAAGCAGGCAGAATACGAATAATACCTGGCTCATGCGATTGCAGCAGCATTTCTGCTATACCGGCCGTAAATCCAAAATTACCGTCGATCTGATAGGGAGGATGGCTGCAGAACAAGTTATCGTAAACAGAATTGGTGAAAAAGAACCTGATATTTTCTTCTGCCATCTCTCCATCGAAAAGGCGGGCAGCACAATTAATGAGCCATGCCCTGCTCCATCCTGTGCCCGCTCCTCCATGATCCAGACGGTAATCAAGTGTTTTGCGCACAGCATCAAACATTTCCGGGTCACTGGTTTTGGTAACACTTGTTCCGGGATGAAAACCATACAGATGCGACATATGACGGTGACCCGGTTCAAATTCAGGATACTCTCTGTCCCATTCAAGGATTCTGCCATCGCTACCTGTTACAAAACCGTTGCGAAGTTGATTCCGCTGTTTCTTAATGGTTCCCGAAAGTTCGTTGTCTGTATTCAAAATATGGCAGGTCTGGATGTAATTGTCAAAAACCTCGGCAATGATCTGCTGATCAAAAGCACTACCGAGGCAGAGGGCAACAGGTTGCCCGGTAGCATCTATGTATCTGTTTTCGGGTGAGGTGGAAGGTGCTGAAATCAAAGAACCATCGCGCGGATCTTCAATGATCCAATCGCTGTAAAACAAAGCAACCTCATGCAAAGCAGGAAATACGCGTTCTTTCAAAAAAGTGGTGTCTTTATGAAATTCAAAATGTTGCCAGTAATGTTGCATCATCCACCCCGCTGCACCAAATGAGCTTCCCCAGTAGGCAGTTGCCGCCTGCATAAAAGTGGCACCCCAGAGATCGGAAGCATGGGGTATGAAGGTGCCTCTGCATCCAAAGTTCTTTTGCGCACTTGTTTTGCCATTTTCCACCAGTTTGTCAGTATAATCAAACAGCGGCTGATTGAGCTCTGCCAGGTTGGTGACATCTGCCAGCCAATAATTCATTTGCAGATTGATATTCAGATGATAATCAGCATTCCACGGTGCTTCAATGTGCTCGTTCCAGATGCCTTGTAAATTGGCAGGGTTGGTGCCGGGGCGCGAAGAGGCAATGAGCAGATACCGCCCATACTGAAACAATAGTGATGTTAAACCAGGATCACTTTCTCCCTGTTTGATTCTTGCGATCCTTTCATTCACAGGGATGGTATCCCGGTTTTCACTTTCCAGATAAAGATTTACCCTGCCGTATAGTTGCTGATGATCCTGCACATGTTTTTCCTGCAATGCGCTGAAACGAATATCCTGGAGTGCTTCCAGATCTTTCCGGTTTTGTTCTCCGATATTTTCATGATAATAAGAAGAATTGGAAACGAGATAGAAAATGGCTTCTTTTACCCCTTTCAACTGTAAAAAATCACCACCATTTACAACCGTACCGTCTGCATGATCAATTTTCAAACAAGTTTCAAACTTCACCCCTTCGTTAACAGGTTTGGGTTGTGAATCGAAAACCCCGCCCATCTGAACCACTTCACCCTTCATCACCAGAAGATTTTCCTGATCCACTTTGGTTGATGCTGTCTCGTGTCCGTTGTCTGGTGGTCTTACCAATCTTACTTTTCCATTCATCCCCCCGGGTGCCTCGCTGGTGAGTTTGATGGTGATGACCTCATGGGGATGTGATGCCAGCACTGTTTGGGTAAAAAGATGTCCGTTTGTTTTGTAAGAAACATTTGTCAGCGCTTTCGTAAGGTTCAGCTCGCGGCGGTATTCGGTGATGTTGGTATGGTTCAATTCTATGAATAACTCTCCCAGGGTTTGATGAGATTTCACAATGCCTTTCCTTGAAAATTTGTCTACGATCATTTGATCGGCTCTGGTGTTTTGACCTTCAAATAAGAGGTTTCTGATTTTTTCCAGATCCTCTTTGCTGCCATCGGGTTCATCCCATCCATCTTCGGCAGGCCATAGCGAATCATCATTGAGTTGGATCCGTTCTGTATCTGTTTTCCCGAATATCATTGCGCCGATCCGTCCGTTGCCAACAGGAAGTGCCTCTTCCCATATCTCAGCAGGTTTGTCGAACCACAAAATATCTTCCGGGGTGCTTGTTTTTTTGCAGGACGTGCTACTCAAAATCAACAAAATAAACATGTATCTAATGTGCATAAAATGATTTTTTATGGGTATGTAACCAGCAACCGTTATAACATATTAACAGGGAAACCTCAGCCCTGATTCAGTTTCAGGGCCAATTAACATTCATGATGCAGAATTGATGATATGCCACCCTGATGTTTGGATAAAAAGAATAGCCCAGTGACCTTAAAGACAACACACCTGCCATCAGTTTAGAACACAAATATTAAAATCGATCAAAAATAAGGAAAAAGTAATGATCTTTCCCTGAGAAAATTCTCATGTTAGCGGTACAGGCGTTTCAAAACGTTGGTTACGATGCGCTGCACCCTGGGTTAAACCGGGTAAGATTTGTTTTGTAAAGATGACGTTGCGTTGCGCTGCACTACTAAAGAAATTCACTTCCATCTGGTTATAATTTGATTCATTCGGTTCTCGTTTTTTCAACGAGAGAGCTCGCCAACACGCTGACTGCATGTTTTACCATGCCGCGAAATCTAATCATGCGCGTGTACTTCGACATGCTCAGTAGAACTGTGTCAAAATCATTGTCATGGCCCGGTTCATTTCATAAAACATGAATTTGAATTTACCCCACCCCGGTCTTACAGATGAAAAATCTTTTCCAGCAGACTAATTATTTTCATGTTCAAAACTTTTATACTGTTATTTTTGATTCTTTCCCAGCTAAGAACTTAAAAAACGATCTTTCCCGGACGTACTAAATATACTGCCACACAAGAATTAAACAATTCTAATTCCATACATATTTTCTTTTGCCGTGAGTTTTCTTCATCGTAATTTCATCACTGGTATTTATGGGATTTCCTTAAAAATTTGTACGGTCGTTCAAATAGTAGTACCTTTCATTATTAATAATTTCATGGTTGTGATCAGAACGCTTGTATCAAATTAAACAGCAGCAGATCTGG
>CAYMLS010000160.1:0-2247 GCA_964390665.1 uncultured Bacteroidales bacterium
TCTGTAAAATGGTTGAAACTTTGGTGCCAAACATCAAATTTACCCTCTTTGTTATGGATTTCGGTAAGTTTTACAACAGCATCCATATAAGTTACAAAATCAGGATAAGGACGCAGTTGCAGATCAAGCATCATATCCATGGTTTTGTAAATATATTGCTTCTCATCCCCGGTCAATATCTCTGCGTTCCAGACACCATTAAAGGTATCCAGGATAAATTCACTTTTTTTGAGTTCATCTTTGTTCAATGACTCAAAAACGAAGTTTAACTCATTGATAAAAGTCTGATGCTCGTGGGTGAACTTCTCTGGTAAACCTTGTGCATATGTTTTTGCATGATTGCAGACCAGAGAAAAAATGATGATCACAAAGATTCGAATTATCTGCATATTGAAGGTTCTGATGGATAAATTAGGTATACTTAATGTTTGATCCGTCTTCAATGATTATGTTTTTCTTTCACTACCCGGATGCAACCATGCAGTTTTGTTAAATGATTGCTTCACAAGGCCTTTTCAAATTTCAGTGCCGCCCATTCCTCTTTTCTTTTGGAGCCTGCGGGTGCTAATCCCGAATCGAGGGCGCTATTTTCTATGCGTTTTTTATCTTCCCACAAAAAACCGCTTAAAAAAAGCAATCCTCTTTTGCTGAGGGCAGATGCGTAGGTTTGCATATCCTGTAACAATACATTCCGGGTAATATTTGCCAGGATAATATCAAACTTTTTATCGCCGATCAAATCGGCGTCTCCCAGGAAAACTTTTATTTCTCCTGCCTTGTTTTTTTGTGTGTTTTCGAGTGTATTTTCATAAGCAAAGGGGTAATTGTCAATTGCCTCAACCTCTTTTGCTTTCATTTTGTGGGCCAAAATTGCCAGTACACCTGTTCCGCAGCCCATGTCAAGCACTTTCTTCTGCTGAAAATCTGTTTCCAGCATCCACTCTACCATGAGAGCAGTTGTATGGTGATGACCTGTGCCAAATGACATTTTGGGCTCAATGATGATTTCATAGCGATAATCATTGTGGGGTTCATGGAAAGGGGCGCGAATGTAACAGGTATTTTGAATGTCAACGGGTTGGAAATTGTTTTCCCATTCCTGATTCCAGTTTTTACTGGTCACTTTTCGCCAATCATAAGAAAACTGTGCCTCTTTTTGGGCATCCTCCGGTATAAAAACCTGATCTAAAAGATCTTTGTTAAATACATCGGATTGAATATACGCTTTAAAACCGGTTGGTGTTTCCTCAAAACTTTCATAACCCAGTTCGCCCAATTCGGCAATGAGCAGATCTGACCAGGGTTGAGTAGGTTTAACAACATAACTTACTTCGATGTATTCAACTGGGTTCATTTGTGTATTTTTTTAAATCCTTATAAACAATTCTCACTTTTTCAGTGAAAATCCTTTGATCTTTGCTGATCAATGATTTTGAGAAAATCAACCATGAGTTCATTCTGAAATAAAATTTCAGAATGAACTCGATCTGATTGGTTATTTTCAAAACCATGTTTCTCCTTATATTCACAGGTCATTGAACAACCTGCATGTTGCAGGGAGAACCAAAGTCATTGTATTATCATTTCTCAGACTAATATGACTGAATAATCGCAGAGAAATCATCGGGTTTTAAGGAGGCTCCACCGATCAATCCGCCATCCACATCAGGATTGGCAAAAAGTTCTTTGGCATTTTTAGCATTGCAACTACCACCATACAAAATGCTTGTATGATCTGCTACCTGCTGATTGTACTTTTCTGCAATTATTTTTCTGATATAAGCATGCATTTCCTGCGCCTGGTCAGGACTTGCCGTAACACCGGTGCCTATTGCCCAAACAGGCTCGTAAGCAACCACAACTTTGGCAAAGTCTTTTTCATCTAACCAGAAAAGTCCTTTTTCGATCTGCTCTTTCACAACGTTAAAATGGTTCTCTGCATTGCGTTCATCCAATACTTCGCCACAACAATATACCGGGGTAAGTTCTGCACCAAGCGCCAGTTTTACTTTTTGAGCAAGTGTTTCGTTGGTTTCACCAAAATATTGCCGGCGTTCAGAATGACCAATGAGTACGTTTTCGGCTC
Organism: uncultured Bacteroidales bacterium; assembly: GCA_964390665.1. Classification (GTDB taxonomy): domain Bacteria; phylum Bacteroidota; class Bacteroidia; order Bacteroidales; family UBA7960; genus SKVR01. Next base: position 2,087 of record CAYMLS010000160.1, read on the forward strand.
CGGCAGACTTGATCATTGACACAGATATTTCACCTGTATATGCCCCCTTTTCTTCCGTATGACAATTCTGGGCACCACAACTAACGCCTTTTTCCTGCCTGGTAAGTTCTGCCACGCTGGTTATGTGCGTAAAAGGGGCAAACATCATTACTTCAGGACTG
>CAYMLS010000160.1:2257-8476 GCA_964390665.1 uncultured Bacteroidales bacterium
TAATTTTTCCAAAGGATTGTTTTTTACAAAATCTACGATCGCACCCGCAAGTTGTTTTCCTTCTGCCAGGGTGGTATTCATTTTCCAATTTCCTGCAACAATCTTTTTTCTCATGTTTTTCATTTTTGTAGGTTTGTAATAATTTGAATTTGTTAATGTTATGTTAGTAAAAACTGATTTGTGATTTTATTCGATTCTTATTTTTCTCTGTTTGTGATGATTTTTTTTGTGCCTGATCTGCAACTGACAAATTTAATCATTATAGAACATTAAAAACTAAGTAAAAACAAGGAATTTTATTGCATTTGTTTTGATCATCAACCATCCATTTTTATACAAAACGATTCATGGAGAAAAAGACCTGGCATATACTGCGTTTTTTTGCGTAAATTTGGGTTGAACAGTTTTCGATCAACGAAGTAAGATAGATTGGAAAAAGATGATCAATTGCAATATGACTTCAACCACTTATTGGAAAAATATCGTTTATTCCGGATATCTTCATGAACTGAGATTTTAATTCAACCATTATAACATCATGCTCATAAATTATTTACCACTTGCCATACCTCTTTTGCTGGCATTTGTATTACCTGTCAATGCTCAATTGGCTGGTTGCCCTGATCCGCAAGCTTCCAATTACAATGCTGAGGCCATCATCAATGATGGGAGCTGTCAATATCCCTCAACTTCTTTATCACCGGTTTCTTCTCAGCAATTGCCCGGTGAAATGGTGGAAACATCTGGTTTGATCTACTACAAAGATCAGGTATGGACACACAATGACGACACCGATATTCATTTGTATGCGGTTGATCCTTTTCAGGTGAATGATTTTGAATCTTTTCCTCTGGTGGGTACTGAAAATAAAGACTGGGAGGATATTGCACATGACCAGCAATATATTTATGTGGGCGATTTTGGCAACAACAGCAGCGGAAACAGAACCGACCTCAGAATATTGCGAATAGATAAGAATTCATTGGAGCAGGGTGTTCCGATAATCGATTCCATAGATTTTTCTTATGAACTGCAAACCAATTTTGACCCCACAGGTGGCAACAATACAGATTTTGATTGTGAAGCCATGATCGTGGGTACAGATAGTATTTTTCTTTTCACCAAGCAATGGATCAACGAACAAACTGCCGTGTATGCGCTACCCAAAACACCCGGAGAATATACAGCAAAATACCTGGCAGAATATGATATGAACGGCCTCATTACGGGTGCCACCTATATGGAAGAGCAACAACTTATAGCCCTTACCGGATACAGCAGTACGCTCAATCCGTTTTTGGTCTTGTTGTATGACTTTGAAAATCATGATTTTTTCAATGCAAACATAAGGAGATTCAATATCAGTTTACCTTTTCACCAGGTGGAAGGGATCACCTCAGCTGACGGTTTGACATATTTCATCTCCAATGAACGATTTTCCATGTCACCACTTGTGGTTCCTCAAAAACTACATGAATTTGATCTTACCGAATACCTCAATACCTATGTGGTAAATATCTCAGATAGTTTCCTGAAACCACAATATGACCTGCAGGTTTACCCGGTTCCTGCCACAACCCACATAACCCTTCATATCGATGGGTTGTTCCAACTGGAATATTATCAGATCCTGGATATATATGGTAATACGATGATCTCAGGATATGCGCGGGAAAAAAGAACCAGGATCAATATCGAAACCCTTCCTGATGGTGTTTACTATCTGTTGCTCAAAAACCAGGGGCAGTATGTGAAAAAAATAATGAAAACGGCAGGGTAAGAGATATAAGTGTTGAATATGATGGAGAGTGGGAGAGAGGATGTCTTGCTTCGGGTGAGAAGAATGGATGAAGATAAAAAATCTTAGTGATGTAAAAAAGCAGAATCTCTTTAATAGATATGAGTACAGTCTAAAAACTTGTTTTTAGACATTCGTGTAAATTTTGTTTTGTTTTATATTGCTGAATTACAAGCAATTAAATTCGTGTAAATTTGTATAAATTTGTGGACAAATACTTTTTTTATTGGACTCAGATATTGTTAAAATACTTATATTTGCCGTTTTATTACTTAACCCAAATATCATAGTTTTTTGAACATTCACAACAATCAAAAATCTTCATTTTATGAAAAAAGCGAGCGTAAAAGAAATTGCAAAAATGATCGATCATTCTTTGCTGCATCCAACCATGACTGATAAAGATCTGCGGGAGGGATGTGAGCTGGCAAAAAAATATGACGCAGCATCTGTGTGTATCAAACCCTATGCTGTAAAAATGGCCAAAGAACTTCTTGAAGGAAGTGATGTGTTGATATGCACCGTGATTGGTTTTCCGCATGGAAACAGCACCACCGACGTAAAGGTTTATGAAACAAAGCGTGCCATTGAAGATGGTGCCACAGAAATAGATATGGTTGTCAATATCGGCAAAGTTCTGGGTGAGGAGTGGGATTTTGTTGAACAGGAAATAAAAGCCATCAACGATGCATGTATAAATAATGGCGCTATTTTAAAAGTGATTTTTGAGAATGACTATCTTACAGAAGATAAATACAAAATAAAATTATGCGAAATATGCAGCAAGGTAGGCGTTGCCTTTGTTAAAACGTCCACAGGATATGGTTTTGTAAAACAACCCGACGGTAAATATGCCTATCAGGGTGCCACTGAACACGATCTGAAGCTGATGCGCAAACATGCTGCTGCTGAAGTGCAGATAAAAGCTGCCGGAGGAGTCAGAACCCTTGAAGATACCTTAAAAGTTCGTGAATGGGGTGTTACACGCATTGGCGCTACCGCTACTGCAGCCATCGTTTCTGCCGCCAAAGGTGATAACCTGGTTGATCAGACGCCTGACGGATATTAGGATTGATTTGGTGATCCGAACATTTAACGCCCTCAGTGTAAAGAAGCGGTTCTGATTTCTCATGCTGCTTTCAACAAAAAAATTTGCTGAAAGCAGCATTTTTTATTGCCTGCTCAATTTTTCTCACCAATTCTAAAAGCATCTAACGGTTGCTTACCATTACATCATCTCCTGTTTCGGGTTCGCAAACTACCCTGAAACCAATACCTTTTACATCAGAATACCACCATATACTTCTGGGTTCCTGGGGATCGGTTTTCATCCATTCGTCATGTTTTGTATGATCTCTGGCTGCTGAGCGTAGTTCACCGGCACCGGAATTGTAATGCCCCCCTCTGACTACCTTTTCGGTACCAGAGGCTGGCCCGGTCGGATTTGTGACCTGCGGGGGAGTTTGTTCATAAGCATCCGGAGCATACCAATCCGAACAATACTCCATTACATTGCCACTCATATTGAGTAACCCCCAGGGATTAGGTTTTACAAAGGAGGGTTCCTGTGTTCTGCCACCAGCGTTCTTTTCATACACAACATATCTGCTTATTTGAGCAGTATCTGCCCCAAACAAGCGGTTTCTCAATCCTGCATCAGCAAAACGGGCGGGATTTCCTTCGAAGAAATAAGGTGTTTCTGTACCTGCCCGGCAAGCATATTCCCATTCGGCTTCTGTGGGTAAACGATATTTTTTACCTGTTTTCTGTGAAAGCCACTGACAGTAAACCTCTGCGGCATAGTGCGTCATGGTAATGGCAGGTCTTTCTCCGCCTCCCCATCCCTGCTCAGGGATGCCAAAAGGTGGGGTAGGACCGCTAAGGGCATCAGGACTGCCGGCATTGTATTCCATAACAGCAACGGGGTTCAGACGTCCTTCGGCCATGGTTTCGCGGTAAAAAGCCCAGAACTCATCCCAACTGACTTCTGCTTTTCCCATGAAAAATGAGGAAACAGTAACATCACGCACAGGACCCTCATCTTCATTGCGAAGGGGTTCATTCTCAGTACTTCCCATTTGGAATGTTCCCCCTTCAATGGCGATCATGTCAAAAGAAACGGTTGAGTTGGGAATTTGCTCAGTAAAATCTTCAAAAGAGGTAACCGGTGTAGGTTCGGTAAACAAATCTCCCTTTTCACTTTCATAGCTGCCGGGTATTTCAGTCATCCATTCATGTTTAAAGTTAGGATTGTAGTGCCCCACATCGAGATGACAATTCAGACAATTTAAATCCAGTTTTTCTGCATTCATGTCGTAGTGAAGGTGCGCTTTTTCTCCTTCCTGAGACAACCCTGCGGGAAAAAGATTTTCGTGGCACATAAGGCAAGATTCCTCGTAAGTATGTTTGATGGCAGCCGGAAGTTCCCGTTTTGCTTCCCAGTTGATCTTATCAGTATCTTTAAATACCATGGCATATACATCGCGGGCACCTGTTTTTGCTTTTTCTGAAAGGTGATTGAAGGTGCCTGGAGGCGGCAGATGACATTGAACACAATGCACCACAATACCTGATTTATTATCGTAGTGAGAAGAAAGCAACCAGGCCTCTTCTGCATGGGGGTGAACATGACAACTCATGCAGAACTCATCGGTAGAAGTGTATTTAATGGCTTTGAATGAAAAAATGACCAATAGTGCTCCAATGGCAAAACCTGTCAGTACAAAATATTTTCCTTTAATTTTTTTGATTTTTTGCTTTAAATTCATGGATTGTAAGTATGATTGAAAAGTAAAATAACAGAAGGAGAGAAAACAAAATGGAGAAAAGAAAAAACAGCAAACAAACGCATAGTGTTAGATCAAAAGCAGCGGCAATCAGATGCCACCGCTTTTGATGAATTGGTGGATTGATGATCAGGTTATCTTGGATCGCCAGGTTCCTGTCCGGGTACTGGTGCTTCTCCTTCTTTGTAGAAAGGCAGGTCTTTGAGGGCGTATTCTTCCGGGCCATAATAAAGATCGGATGCCATGATCTCGTCCCATGTGATCAATTTTCCGGTGTAGGCCGCTTCCCGTCCCAAAATAGCAACCATGGTAGAATTGGCAAGATCTTCCGCCTGGTTGATCTTTTTATTTTCCCTGATGGATTCTACCAAATGTACATGCTCCTGATCATAGGCATTTTTCACCGGGTTGTTTTCATAATCATATTGCCAGATCACTTCTTTATCAAAGTTCTCAATTCTTTTTTCACCTTCGAGATACAAAACACCCTTTGTGCCCATGACCGATTCGGAGATGTTGTTGTCGGTGCCGTCAATTTGGCGGGCAGTGGCAAGCATCCGCTTATTATTGTCGTAACGGTAATCAACGCTGAAAAAATCGAAGATATCACCTGTTAGTCTTCTTGCCCTGCCACCATAACCGGTAGCATTCATGGGCAGCATTCCGGTTAACCAGGTAACCACGTCAATGTTATGCACTGCCTGATCGAGTATATGATCGCCGCTGAGCCATTTGATGTTAAACCAGTTGCGGATATTATACTCCATGTCTGTTTCACCCGGTTTTTTGGTTCTGTTCCACCAGGCACCCTGATTCCAATGGGCGGTAGCGGAAACCACTTCTCCGATGGCACCATTTTTTATCTGTCTGAAAGCTTCCCAGTAATCTTTTTGATGGCGGCGTTGGTTTCCGGTAACCACCGTAAGACCTTTGCTTTCTGCCTGACGGGCTGCAACCAGTACAGTTCTGATGCCTACCGGATCTACCGCGGCTGGTTTTTCCATAAAAACATGCTTATTTGCCGCCACGGCCTTTTTAAAATGCTCCGGATGAAAATGGGTGGGCGTAACCAGCAATACCAGATCGATATCCTGTTCCAGCACCTTGTCGATGGCATCAAAACCCGTAAAGCACATGTTATCTGCAACGGGGTTATTTTTCTCCTCTTCTAACCTTTTCCGGCAGCTTTGAAGACGATCATCGAAAACATCGCCCAGTGCTACTATCGACAGATCATTTCCTGCGTTTAAAAAATTAAATGCTGCTCCTGTTCCACGGCTGCCACATCCAACAAGTCCTGCTTTTAATGGTTTTCCGTCGGGTGCCTTGTCAACAAAGGAGTACATACCCAATTCCTCATCTGTAAACTGCTTGTTGTCGCCTCTGCTGCACGAACTCATCAAAGACCCTATCCCAAAAGGAAGGGATGCACCCAAAAGTGCCGAACCTGTTAAAAAATCTCTTCTTTTCATCTGTATGTTATTATAATTAATTTGTAAAAAAAACGTGTGCTTTTTCAGTAAATGACCCGCAGGATCTTCAGGTTTATTCATCCGTGAAGATATCTTTCTAATTCATTTTTTATCAAATAGCAATTGCGCTGTATTTGATCCTGTTCTGTCTGTATTATTTTTA
>CAYMLS010000160.1:8486-11202 GCA_964390665.1 uncultured Bacteroidales bacterium
CATTGATCTTGACCTCAAAACAGTCGCCGGCCGACTTGCACCAGAGGATTTCTTTATCAGGCAAACAAGAAATAATGGTTTTCCTTGCTGACATCATTTATGGAACCGTAAAAGTAAAAATAATTTTTTGAAATTTTAAAATGTAGATGAGATTAGGCAAAGCAGAATCTGCCATTGTGCTCAACATCCATAACAAACGGTCTTTTCGGGCAAACATGAGGGATTTCCTGTGTTGACCAATGAAAAATATATAGACTATAAATTATTTTTTTTCACAAATATCTGTTTTTTTATTTATCTTTCGGCTAATTTTCAAAAAAAACAGCAATTACCTATATCTTGTATATTTTTAATGTAATGTCAGGTTCAATTATTTCAACAAAAAGTAAAAAATGAAAAATTTAAGCAGAAGAAAATTTATTCAGACGAGCGCAGTTGGTTTGGCAGGATTATCTGTACTACCATGGTTAAAAGCCTGTAAAACAGGTGCAAATGACACCATACGACTTGGTTTTATTGGTTTGGGTCAGCAAAGTAATTTCCTGAATAATGGTTTTAACCAAATTCCTGGTGTGAAAATAGTGGCAGGCGCCGATATTTATGGCATCAAGCGAGCGCGTTTTGAAAGAAATGTAAAAAGATTTCAGGAGGAGAAGGAAGAAAGCGTAGAAGTAACTACTTATGAAAATTACCAGGATCTGCTTGAAAGAAAAGATATTGATGCAGTGGTAATTGCCACACCTGATCACTGGCATGCTTTTCAGGTATTGGATGCAGTAAAGGCAGGAAAAGATATTTACCTGGAAAAACCGGTTACTTTTACCATTGCCGAAGGACAAAAAATAGTGAAAGCGGTAAGAGATAACAATATTTTACTGGCAGTAGGAAGTCAGCAGCGTTCTGATGAAAATTTCCAACATGCTGTAAATCTGGTTCGGGATGGAAAACTGGGAGAGCTCACACAAATCAATGCATGGGTAGGTCCACCACCCAATCCGTATGATCTTCCGGAAGAACCTGTACCCGCTGATCTTGATTGGGATGCTTGGCTGGGTCCAAATCCTTATGTTCATTATAATCCAAGACTTAACCCACCCATATCGCTGGATCCGGTTGAAAATGAAACCTTTTGGGCCGAATGGCGCTATTACAAAGAAGTGGGAGGCGGGTTTTTATGCGATTGGGGAGCACACAACTTTGACATTGCCCAGTGGGCACTCGACAAAGATAATGGCGGGCCAGTGAGGATTGTTCCGTCTGGTGCTGAAAACAACGAGTATATATTTTTTGAATACGAAAATGGGTTAAAATTGCTGAATGCTCCCTTTACGGAGGATGAAGGTTTTGGCGTAAAATTCTGGAGCGGCGATCAATGGGTTGAAGTATCAAGAAAGCATTATGCAGCATCCGATGATTCTTTGATGCCTCCCGAACCCGGGGAAAAAGATGCCAATGTGCCCTACGAAACCGGTACACCACATCTTGTAAACTTCATAGAATGTCTGCGGTCACGAAAAGATCCGATCGCCCCCGTTAATGCTGGCCACCGCTCAGGCTCTCTGGGAATACTTGCAAATATTGCCACAGAATTGCAACGTCCGCTCAACTGGGACCCCGTAAATGAAGTTTTTGTAAACGACAGTGAAGCGGCAAAACACCTCAACAGAGAATACAGAGAAGGATATTCATTGTAAGTTCATCTCTTGTTAATGATTATCGATTGTAAATAAATTTGAATAATATGTCTAACAAAAAGTCAAATCGCCGGCAGTTTATCTGGTCATCGATGGCTGCCGGGGCAGGACTTGTGCTTCTGCCTGGAAAAATAATCGATGCCAGCCCCAAAACAAACACCATTTACAACGCCAAACCACCTACACTCAAAGGTAAAAAAGTGCTTTTTGTTTATGGGGGATGGGAAGGGCATGACCCTGAAAAAACCAGAGACCTTTTTGTGCCCTGGTTGCGGGCGGAAGGCGCTGAGGTAAGTGTTTTTGATACCCTGGATGCCTACCTCGATGAAAAAATGATGAATTCGCTGGATCTGATCATTCAAATTTGGACAATGGGCACCATTACCAAAGAACAGGAAAAAGGGTTGCTTACAGCCATCAAAGAGCATGGTGTGGGAATAGCAGGTTGGCATGGTGGACTTGCCGACTCATTCCGCAACAATGTGGAATACCAGTTCATGGTAGGCGGACAATGGGTGGCTCATCCCGGCGGCGTGATTGATTATTCTGTAGAGATCACAGACCATGAAGATGGCGTGACCAAAGGACTTGATGATTTTGATATGCACTCCGAACAGTATTATATGCACGTAGATCCAAACGTTAAAGTGATGGCAACCACACGCTTTACAGGAGAACATGCTCCATGGATCGACGGATGCACCATGCCGGTGGTGTGGAAAAAAGTCTACGGAAAAGGACGGGTATTTTACTCAGCACTGGGACATGTAATCGCTGATTTTGACGTGCCGGAAATGCTCGAGATACAGAAAAGAGGCATCCGGTGGGCGGCTGAAAGTAAATATCATCCTTTTGAAGAATGGAGAAATCCTGTCTATCCGGCAAGTGTATAACTTTTTGAAATTTTGGATATTCCCGGATACTATCAAAAGAAAAACCCCGAAAACGAATTTGTGTTTTCGGGGTTTTTATTTGTCCTATAATTTATAACTATCGACATGCAACAGAGCTTTATTTAAAGG
>CAYMLS010000161.1:0-10977 GCA_964390665.1 uncultured Bacteroidales bacterium
TTTCGGCTTCTTTTTCGGAAAGGATAAAGAAATTGGGTTCATCCGCTTTTACATTACCCTGTTCAACCTGTGCAGAAGTAAGTTTAAAATGAACCACCAGATTGTCTTGCCGGGTAGTTATTTGAAAAGCATACTGCTGAAATGTTTCGGATGATTTGATGTAATACTGGTCGTGGTTTGCCCAATAAAAATGGGTTTCTTCGCCGTTGTAGGGAACCACGTATTTTTCATTTTTCCCGAAACGGCGTTTGCTGATGAAATCGCCCTTGTCGTAATAACGTGAGAAGAAAAGAGTAAGGTGGTTGTAAATTTGGTTTTCTGTTTCTCCGGAAACTTTTGCCTCTGTAACCTGTGTTTTTATCGATTTATAATGCGTTATTTCTTCTTTATAATCTTCCTGATAAATGGATAATCTGTTTTCATCATTTTTTTCAACCGCTTCCAGCCATCTTTTAATTATAGTTGAAGATTCAAGATTTTCCAATTCTTCTTTAACTTTATCAGTTTCTTCATTCGAAAGTGTTTGTAATTGCTCCTTTACCTTGTTAACAAGCAATTTATCAATAAAGTCTTTTATTTCTTTTCGCTTATAATGCAATATCTTATAAACACCAAAGTCAAGGTCCTGTGAATCGAACTGGAACAATTCATTCAGGAAGCTTTTTAGCTGTTCGAGTGCTGAATTATTACTTGCCATTTTTATTTTTCCTTTTTAATCTCAATGAGTAAATCTTTCACTTCAACATCCAATATTCTTGCAATCTCGTAGAGTATCTCAAGTCTGGGTTGCTGTCGGTTCTGAACGTAGGAATTAACCATGTTATAGCTTTTCCCCAACTTTTCTGCAAGCCATGTTTGTTTAAGTCCCTTTTCTTTAAGTACTTCTTTTATTCTGTTCATTTACATTTAAAATTTTCAATCCTCTAAAGTAAAAAAACAATTGTTATATCTCACTTTTCAAGATAATAATAATTCAGAAACTTATCAAGAATCCGGATGCAGGTAAGAAAAATAAAGGATATTTTCCAGGTTGAAGCATCAGTCTGTAAAGGAAAGGTTTACAAATATGACTGAATGTGCGGTAAAATTTTCCTATTCTGTCCTGATGCAGCAAGTTTTTCGTTGTCGGGGGGAATACTTTGCTTCGGTTTGCTGGTAATTGGGTCTAAGTCCGTTTGTGCCGGAAAATGCTGAAACCATCGGTTGTATAACATGCTATCATTTCTTTATCAAGAATGTTGCTGACTTTATCAAATAATGATACTTTTGAAACATACATGAGTCCACTCTTAAAACTATATTGTCTATACAAATCACACGAACCGTAAGCTCGGCGAAGACAATTGACACTCATTATAATGCCTGATATTCAGATAAATATTGCTTGTTAGAAAACGCCAATTGCTGCCCAAAATTAAATGTGGGTAAACGTTGTGCTCGCCTTCAAAACAGTCGATTACGAAAAGTATACTAAAGTTTTAGTGCCTGGGATATCTCCAGCAGTTCCTCTTTCGAAGAAATGGATGCCGAGTAGAATACGATGTACATTGCGTGTGCAGGGTATTCTTCAATCAAAACATAGCCACCTTCATCAGCCCTTCCATAGTGGTATTTTTTTCTACCGTGGGTAAATGTTTCAAATCCATCATAATCTTCGTGTTGCGTGCCTGAGCTTCGGGTAGCCACTATGGAAACTGATTTGCTTCCCGCTATCAAAGAGGCAAGGTGTTGCCCATCGGAGCTGGTAATCATGCCTGGTTTCATATCTTTAAAATTCATGGCATTCACGGCATCTCTGAATTTGTTAAAAGGATAGGCAACAGGAATGATTTCTTGGTCATCTTCATCATCCTCGTCATAGTACTCATCATCATCAAAACTTCCAAACAATCCACTTTGCAGTTGCTGAATATCCTGGAATTGAATGTCGGAGGGTGGTTCAAAAAGAGATGGAGCGACGTTAATACAGGGTTCAAATCCGGTGGCAATCTGATTCATTGTTATTCCCATAACCGTTGCTTCTGATTTAAGTAACACCCCTTTATGTATCCACGATCTGGTGCCCATCACATTTACGATATCACACATATAACCCATGATTTTTTCCGTTCCCACAACCGATCCACCAAAAGAAGCGAGAATGTCTTCTTCCATTTGTTTGCGTTCATCCTCGCTCAACTGATTATACTCTTCGTAATCCCACATATAGGGAATTTCGCCTTTTTGGCCGGTCTCTTCGTCAGGATTTACCGACCAATACCTGTTTCCCTGGGTGATGTTTACAGTATTCGTTTGGGTTTCACTTCGCATACCCAAGACGCGGGTAACGGTTACCGTATTTTCCTCTTCCCGGGTTCTATGTCCAAAATCATCCCACCACAGAGATTTTGTTCCGGTTGTATTTCCGGTAATTTTGTAAGTTACATGTCCTGATTTTATGGCAAAGCGTTGCGCTTTACCTTGTGCCACCAATAGAGTTGATAAAGACACCAATACGATAAAAATTTGAATTTTCTTCATAAGTCTGGGATTTTGTAATTGTTTGCGTTTTTCGTTTTTATTTCACTTCAATGTTAAAAGTAATTTTATCCAATGCCATTTCCGGGTCTTCTGATCCGGACGGCATAAGCAGGAACGAGATTTGATGAATGCCCTGTGTTAATACTGCCCCGGGAATGGATGCATTGAATGGCGAATTCATGTGTTGGGGCTTTTCTCCCCCCACTATTTCGCCTTTGTAGCTGATGAGCATGTGCACACTATTTTCCTGCACTGCCTGCTGGTTGTAGCTGATCTGAACCGGTATTGACACTCCGGGTTCTGCAACAAAATCGGTTTGATCTGGATCCAGCAACATGAGTTCCCAGTCGATGCCTTCCGAATTGAAAGTTTTTACCTCCACTTCCATTGTAACTTTTGCCAGCGGATTTTCTATATCCATACCGGGCCGAAGCAGCATGTATTCAATGGTATGGGTGCCTGTGCCAAGATAGCTACTATTGATCTCATCGGTAAAGGGTGAGTACATTTCAGTACCGGCTAACATGCCCTGGTTTTCGCCATTTACGCGGGTTAGTATCCATGCTCCCATACGATTTACGGGGGTTTCGGTAAAACCTATCTGAACATAAACCGATGCTCCTTCAGTGAGAGATACTTTGTTGGTTTGTGGTTCAACCAACTGAAAACCCCAATCGGCAATGGATTCGTCAAATGGTTCTTCAGGCTCAGCTTCCGGATCAATTCTGTCATCGTAACGAATAGATTGGATAGTGCCATTTTCATCGGTGCTAACGATAAATCCTCTTCCATCGTCAAAGGGTTGGCTGCGGATAAAAAGCCAGGTGTTCTCTTTCTGTATGGTTCGTTTTTCACGACTGTTGAAATCGGTAACAGCATCCAGAAAGGCTTCAAAAATAAGGGCATCTTCGCGGGTTTTTATTGAAAACCGGGGATTGATGGATTGCTGAAACTGATCAGACACCAGCACATCATCAATATAATTATAGACCTCGGGCCTTTGCTCATATTCAATCATCCACAGCCTGCTGATGTCGTTGTATGTGTTTCCATCCACCTCTTCGGTAAGTATAACGGATAACTCTGAAAACGCTGCTGTGGTAACTTTTTGGTAAATAAGGGGTTCGATGGGCCGCTCTTCAAGGGAGTATTTCATTTTTCCCGCCGCATAATCTTTCATATCCTGGTGAGTCTTTTCGCTGATCCCGGGTGTCGGGGGCTGCTCGTAATACTGAATCTGGTTACCGGCTTCCATCAATTCATCCGGAAGGGTAGCATCCAGTTCATCGCTGTATTCCATAGAGATGATCTTGCCCTGTGCATCGGTTGCTACTTTCCATCCCCGCAGGTCATCAAAAAATTCGCGACGGACAAAGTACCAGTTCTGGTTGTCGGTAAAGTAACCTTCGTGGAAATAGTGCTGATCTACCATGTACAAAAAGGAAAGGAATTTCATTGCGTCATCTCTTGTTTGCAGGCGAAAATCAGGATGGATTGTTGCGAGAAACTCCGCCGATTGAAACAGCTCATCCGACGTGTTGAAAGGAAAAGCATCATTGCCTCTAACCAGGAAATAATATCTTTGGGAGATAATAATCCATGGGCTGCCTATCTGCAAACTGATCCCTGCATTTACGATTACTGCATTTGAGATGTTTGTCAGCGCACTATCAACGTACATCAATTCCCATGTATATTCCTGTGAGATGTTGATTTTTTCGTTGAGCGAACCATTGCTTTGGCCTATGGCTGGTTTCTGGGTTGAGATTGTCAGAACCAGGGTAATTATTGCAAGAGTTATAATTTGGAATTTCATTTTGTTATGGGTTAAATGAAGTGCTGGGTATTGATGTAACTCGTCGGACGAACTGGAAGTCGTCCGACGAGAACGCTCCACCCAGGCTCGTCGTCACACGACTCCGAGTCGCCGGACAACTTTCGGGCATTATCCTAATTTGACCTCGCCACCCGAAACCCTGTGTATTCCGATTTATCGTTGGGGGTGTAGATGTTATACTCTTTGGGCTTCATATAATCATCAGGATCACCAAAGCATCCACCCAGGATAATGATGTCGCGCCTTGTGCTGTAGCTGAATTCATATACGTTGCCGCTCATATCGAAGAATCCGAGTTCATTGGATTTTTTACTCCCCACCGGGTGGGTTTTCAAATCGCCGTTGCCTTTATGCCAGCCCACTTCATCACTATTGTTGCTACCGCTGAAGGTATACCCGGCAGAGTTGCTGCCACCCGATGCTGCGTATCGCCACTCTTCTTTGGTGGGCAGGCGGTAACCGTTTGCTCCTTCCATAATGGTAGCAGGATTGGCGGTAAGATCATATACCGGGGTCAGTCCTTCCATTTCACTGAGTTTGTTGCAGTATTCCAGTGTCTGCTGATAGCTGATATTCTCCACGGGCAGGTTGTTGCCTTTGAATTTGGATGGATTTTCACCCATCACCTTCAGGTACTCTGCCTGGGTAACTTCGAATTTGCCGAGGTAAAAATCATCTATTTCACCATTGCCTTTCACAAAGATGGTTATTGGGGCGTTTGAATTCCGGCTTTCTGATCTGCTGCTGTCAGCGGTATTTTTTGTTGTACCGCAGGATGCGAGGGTTACCGCAATGGCAAGGATCAAACTGTGTCTGATTATATTTTTCATTTTCCTGGATTAAATAATTTTATATTAAAGTTTAAAAGCAATACCCAGATTCAGGTATGATATTCCGTAGCCCAGTTCACCCATGATTGCCAGGTTATCTTTGAAATAATACCGGGCACCAAAATAGTAGGCATAAATCAACCCACTTGATGCAGCTGAGCTGGTGTTTGCACCATCACCCCAGTCTCCAAACTCGGATGATATCACAATATTGGGTCCCACCATCAGCCCGGTGTAGGTGTCGAGTTTTTCGGTAAGGGGATAATGCAAAGCACCCCTGCCACCCAAAATAATATAAGTGTAATTCCATCCATAATTGCCTCCAATCCAGCTGTATTTGTATTGCGATGATGAGAGTCCGAGATATCCACCTATTCCAATATTCAGATCTTCCACATCAAGCAGGTTTTCGATCAATCCATACTCAACCGATAGTGAAACGGGGGGAATGCGGGTTGAGTAGTAACTTCCGGTGTATAGGGTAGAACCGATACCTATGCCGATATTAACTACCTTGTCATCTTTATTGAACATAGATTCCTGGGCGACGGCAGAAAAACCAGCCGCCAAAATTGCTAATGCGATTAAAAAGTGCTTTTTCATTTTTTTTAGAGTTTATTTGTGAATTTTAAAATTCTAATGTCAGCGCAACTTGCCTTTTGTAATATTAGCGCTATGCGCCTTTTTTCCTATATGCCTGTTTTATAATTAATACTGCCGCGATGTGTATTCATCCATTACCTGCGCCTGGAAGCTGTAAAAAGAAAAGCGTTGACCTGAGCTGTCGTTGGATGCTTTGAGATAGAAAATTGCCGTTTCGCCTGTGTTGTTGTAGCCTAACTCCATGAATTCATTCAAACTTTCCACTCTGTTGGTTCCACTGGCATCATACATCTCCAGATATACACCACCGCCGCCATCCCAGCTGATGGATACATAAAGTGCTTTTTCTGCCGGAACTTCAATCTTGTACCAGTCTTCGCAGGTAGATGTGCACAGTAAGCTTTCCATACGGGTGTCCGGCTCGATAAGCAGAGCGTTTTCAGCGGAGTTGTATTCTGCCGGCACACACTCCAGGCAGCCGGTACCATTGGGGTCACACATTTTTCCGGCGGCATGGCAATCTTCTACTACTACCCACTCGCCATTTTTGCACATTTCGAATACACCATCACCGCAATAAGTTTCTCCTTCCCTGCAGTCTGACTCAACCAAATCGATCTCTCTGTCGCTCTTGCTTTCAGATTTTTTTGTGTTGCTTGCCAGTACACTGAATGACAGAGGTAAAATGCCCATTACCAGCAATACGAATGCTTTTTTTGTGTTCATAATGATTTTGTTTTAAATGATTAAATGAAAGGTGTTACTTGCTATTTTTTATTTTGTCGATGATTGTTAGTCATTGATATTTAATTGATTGATGGTTCTTTTCAACTTTTCCAGGTTTTTGCGATCGGTTTCGGTAAGTTCAACAGGGTCAATAGATTCAATCTCCTTCACCCTTCGTGTTGCATCCCTTATTTTTCGGCCATTGCTTCTTAAAGCCAAGGTAATGTCGCTGCCCTGCTTCATCAGGTTTCTGACGCCGGCTATCAGCAGCAAGATCAGAATTATTATACCGGTAATGATCAGGTACAGGTTCATGATAGTCGGGTTTTGATGGGTGAAATTGATTAGGAAAAATCAGCAGGGCACCCAGGGTTGATTGCCCGGTTTCGGGTTTGATTATAATTCGGAGTAGTCCTCGCCGTTGTTGTCTTCAAACACCACAGTTGAATAATCCATAGATGACTGATATACCCTTATGGCGTGCGATTTGGAATGCGCTATGCGCGAATGGGTGAGAGAAACATTGTTGTCGCCGGCATTGTAGAGCAAAAAGGCACCGTGGTAATCATTACGGCCAGCGAAGTTGATCTGGCAGTGTGACAGTGAGCTGCCTGCGCAACCGTCATAAAAAATCAACCCATCCCAATCGCCTTTTTGCACTGTAGGTTCGTTGGATGAAAAAATGATGGGACTATCGGCTGTACCTTCTGCAATGAGCTTCCCGTTTTGTCCCTCCCAGTAAGCCACAGACAGGCTGCCGTTGTTGCTGAATTTCAGGGTTGTACCGGGTGCTATGTTGAGTGTTACACCATTTCCTTCGGAGTTAATCCTGATTTCATCGGTGATAATATAGGGGGCATCATGCGCAGCCCAGATAAAGTTTCCGGCTTTATTCATTTCATAGCCAGCACCATCGAGGTAAATGCCATAGCCATAATTGGGGCTGAAGATGTTGCCGGAACCAATGGTATGGGCACTGTAAGGAAAGATTGTGATGGGGTGCATCTCAATATTGGTAAATTCGTTGCCTGAGAATTCTGTGAATTCGGCATCATCCTTCAATATGATGGCGTTACCTTCAGCGTGGCGAAATTGATTGGCAGTAAACCGTGCATCGGCTTCAATCATATACACAGTGCCACAATACTCATCACTTCCGCCATATTCAAAAATACAATGGGCAAACTCGCAATCGGATGCGCCTTTGTACATGCGTATGCCACCATGATCGCCAGGTGCAGGCGTGGCAGAAGCTGATGTGAAAATGATGGGATTGTCGGGTGTGCCAATGGCTTTCAGGGTGGCATACGTGCCATCCCAATAGGCAAGTTCCAGGGCTGCATCTTTCTTAAACCGAACGGTAGTGCCGGGTTCAATCACGATATCGGCATCTGCTCTTACCAGACCCGATACTTCATAAATATTGCCCGAAAGCCAAACAGTGTTTTCTGTAATATCTTCGTTGATCTCAAAGAGCAATCCAACGGGATTTTCTTTCTTATCGTCGCAACCGAAAAAAATGATGATCGCCATGAGTGCAAGCAGGGAGTTGAAGCGGAAGATTTTCATGCTTTTTTTGTTTTAGTGAATGATTCAATAGATTAACTGCAACAAAAGTATGATGTCTCCACTCCTTAATTTTAACACTTTTGAAAGTGTGGGGTGTGGGTTTGAAACTGTAGTGTTCCGGATTGATGGTTATATTTTCGCCAGTACGTCAAGCAATGCCTGCTTTCGACGATAGGAAACAGGGATGGATTTACCGCTTTGAAGAATAACATTTCCCCCTTCGGTTTTATCTACACGGTTTACCTTGTTCAGATTTACCAGAAAACATTGATGGGGTCTGAAAAACCTATATTGCCCGAGCATTTGCTCAAATTCCTTCAGACTGCGCGATACCAGGATTGTTTTATCTCCCTCCAGGTGAAATGTAGTATAACTGTTATCGCTCTCGCAATAGAGAATATCGTTGATATCCACGAGAAAAATGGACTCCTGGGTGCGTAGAACAATTTTTTTGGATTGACTGGTTTGCTGAACTATATTGAGTAAGTTTTCAACCTGTAATGGTGTTTTCCAGCGTTCAAAAGATTGTATGGCATTTTCGATGGCAGCGCAAAACTCTGTTTCGTTCACCGGCTTCAATATATAGTCAAGGGCACTAAACTTTATGGCCTTAATGGCAAACTCATCAAAGGCAGTAATGAATATGACCATAAAATTGTAAGGTTTCACCCTTTTTAAAACATGGAAACCTGTTCCGCCATTTATTTCAATATCGAGCAATACCAGGTCGGGGCTAACATTTTTAATCAGTTCAACGGCGGTTTCCACCCCATCGGCTTCGCCCACAACCCTAATATCGGGGAAATTACCAAGCAACAACTCCCGGTTTGTTTTCCGGAAATGCTCCTGATCTTCTATGATTACCGCTTTCAACATTCCTTGTATAGTATTTTACATAATGGGCAAATGAATGGTTACAATTACCCCTTTCCCCTGTGGAAGTGCCTCTAAAGATAAATCGGGTAGTTTTCGGTATTTTTTTCGCAGCAGCTGCAAACGCTTTGAGATGATCTGAAATGATCGGGAACTCCTTGCCCCATCTTCTTTTTCTTGCTGTAACCCCTTTCCATTGTCGATCACTTCAACCCTGATCATATTCTCCAAATCCGTAAACCGAAGGGTAATCATTCCATCGCCCTGACAATCTTTCACACCGTGTATAATGGCATTTTCGACAAATGGTTGAATAAAAAGCGGGGGGACATAGATCATTTCGGTATCAAGTTGTGCGTCCATTTCCATTTTAAAATCGAATGCATTGTCCAAACGTAACTGCTCAAATTCGAGATAATTGCTTAGCATATCAATCTCCTCGCTGAGCGAGATGCTTTCTACCATGGAGTGCTCCAATACAGAACGGTTGAGCATAGAGAATTTTCCAAGATATTTGCCGGCCGACTCTGTGTCATGATCAGACACATATTTTTGAATACTGGCCATTGCATTGGACAGGAAATGCGGGTTCAACTGGGCACGGCTAAGTTTATGTTGTAAACCTACTTCTATCAGTTTTGCCTGTCTTTTTTGGTTAAAATAATAGAGATAGAAAGCAAAAGCTCCCATTAGCAAAAAAGCCATAAGAACCAACCCCATCTGCATCTGTTGATTTTTAATTTGATTTTCGGAGTATAACAATTCAATTTGCTGATCCTTCTTTTCGGTTTCGTAACGGCTTTCCATGTCAGAAATCAGCTCCATCTTTTCAATATTGAATAATGAGTCTTTTAATGCCACATATTGTTTATGATGATCATAAGCTTCGTTAATCAGATTTATTTTTTCATATACTTTATATAAAACATTTAAGGCATCCCTCTTAAAATGTTGAAAATTATGATTATGAGAAATTCGTAGTGCTTCCTGGGCAAAGGTTAGTGCTTTGCTGTGTTCTCCAATTTCGAGATAGATCTGGGCGATTAAAACATTTTGCTCGGCAACACCCATCACCAGATTGATCTCTTTTGACAATTCAAGTACATCCAAATGCTTTTCCAGCGATTTCTCAACTTCACCATTATCATAGTACAATTGAGCAAGATTGCCGCTTGCTACCGACATGCCATTTTTCCAGTTTGCTTTTTCCGAATAATCATATACTTTGGAATAATGATATTCAAGACTGTCAAGCACGCCTTTCTCTTTTAAAAGACCTGCCCAGGAGTTGTGCCACATAGCCATATTATAATAATTTGTATCAGATGTAGACTCCAGAACATTTTGTGCTTTAAGAAGATATTTTTCCAGGTTTACAACATCTTTGATGTTCCTGTACAAAATGGCAATATCCGTATAGGTATTAAAAAGTCTTTTGTGTTTCAACTCTTCACGAATGCGCATAGAACCCATATAGTAATGCATTGCACTATCATACATTGCCATATCCTGATATACCATTCCAATGTTTTCCATCATGTTTGAAATGGCAGAGGAGTCCTGTATTTCAATGTTCATTTGGAGTGTTTTCCTGAAAAACTCAACAGAACCGTAATTATCACCATTCAATGCGCGTGAAATGCCCATGTAGTTATAGGCTTCCGCGATAACGTCCCTGATTTTTTCTCTAAGACCCAGATCCAATAATTCACTGGTTACAGAATCATGCTTTTTCCAGGAACTATCATACCGGTACATAACACATAGTGCATCCATGTAGTCAATCTGCAATTGTACATCGTCCTGTTGTTTCGCCTTGTTCCAATAGAAAAGGAGGCTGTCTTCTTCGGTCTGGAATTGTGGTTGAGAATTTGGAGACGCATGCAAAGCCAAATTGCCAAAAAAAGTCAACAAACTCAATAAAAAAATGGATTGGTTTCTTAGATGTAAATGTTTCACTGGCAGAGGTATAATAATGTTTTCCTAAACATGCATTTTCCTGTAATAATTCTCTGGGCA
>CAYMLS010000162.1:0-1575 GCA_964390665.1 uncultured Bacteroidales bacterium
GTGTAAAGATAGGGAGTTTTTGTGAATGTATGGAGGGGTGGTTGAGGATTTTTGGGAGATAAATGGGGTTTTGTTGGATATCTGTTGCCGTTAGTTAAAACTGACGGAATTTGGAGTGGTACAGGAGTATGGGACTTTGGTGGCATTGAAATCAAAAATTTGGGGAGTGTGCCCCCAAAACCCAAAAACCACCCGACCACCTTTGCCTTTCCTCTTGCCCTTCACCCGAACCAACGGGATCCCTCCTGGCGTCGGGATGACAGGGGGGCATGGGTTGATAAGGAACTGAACAATCAAACAATCAAACAATCAAACAATCAAACAATCCATCAATCCAACAATCAAACAATCCATCCAACCAGGAAACCAGGAAACCATGAAACATAGTACCATAATACATTCCAACTATTTTTCTCATCCCCGAACACTATATACAAAAAGATCAACATATTTGAAACACCTGGAGGAACCAATTTCGGATGAACCAAGCCATGACAAAAATTTTGACACTCAGGGGCATGATTATAATTCACGCTATGGTAAAACATGCAGTCAGCGTTTTGGCAAACTCCCCCGTAAGAAAAGAACGGGAACCTGTTTAATCAAATTATAAACAAATAAAGCATTTAACATTATTGCTGATTTATTCATCAAAGTATATTTTAAGAAAACATTACTATTTATAATCATTTCAAATAAGCATTCGTGGCAAAATAAACTCTATTTGTTTTAATTTATTTGTTATTTTTGGAATGTTGTAAACCACCTCTCCGGTTTTAACAGGAAAACAAACAATAACAATATTAACATTATGAAAGGGCTTTTGGGTACCAATCAAGTGAATCATTTTAACTTATATCGACGATGTTCATCATTAAGGACGGTAATTGTTTATTACCATAAGCAATTATATTTAAGTTTATTACACCCAAAAGAGAAACCTTCCGATTTAAAAAAATAGTTCGATAAAAAACAAGCAATTCATATAAATGCTTTCAAACAGTACTGTTAGATCAACAAATGATATTTTTTGAGGACCCTGGATTGTATGCTATTAATATTCTAAGAATTATTATTGAAAAATCACAAATTATAAAAATTATGTGCGGAATCCGAAAAGCCAAAAGAGTAGGTAAAACAAAACAAAAAAGCAAGAAATGAAAAGAATTTTAATCCTTTGTCTGTTTTTGGCCTTATTTGCCAAAGCAAATGCTGTTGTTTTGGTAGCAACAGATGAAAATGATCTTACCACCCGCGAAAATGCAATTATCAGCATTTACACAAGCTATGGGTTAACCCCGGCCGTGGTGAGTGCCAATCCGCAATTGTCAGACCTTACAGCCTATGACCTGGTCATCGCCACCGAAAACGGGGCACTAAGTGCCGCCCTGGTAAATGATTTGATTGATGCGGGGAAGAAGGTGTTTTTGTTGTATAATGCTGGAGAAGGATTGGGGGGTACTTGGTCCTCAGGATCCACATTATCTTACAGACAAATGGAAGTAGAGCAGGATCATATTTTTCTGGATGGATACAAATCCAATATCCCTGTCGAACTGCAACCCAATTACCAAA
>CAYMLS010000162.1:1675-9161 GCA_964390665.1 uncultured Bacteroidales bacterium
GAATGTAGCATTTATAATAAAAAATTATGATGATGGAGCAAACCCTGATCTTACTTCTCAGGAAAATGCACATTATGCCAAACTTTTGGAGCAAGGGTACGAGGTAACCTTTATCCGCTTCAGTCGTCTTTCAAATTCTGACCTGTCGCAGGCAGCACTTATTACTGCTACAAATTATCCAAGTTTAAACAGACATACTGTAAATGATTTACTTACAGCAGGTCAAAACATCTTAATGCAGTTTAATGCTGGTGGCCCTCTGAGTACAGGCTGGGCGTCAGGATCCACACTATCATACAGGCAAATAGAGGTGGAGCAAGATCATATATTTCTGGATGGATACAAATCCAATATCCCTGTCGAACTGCAACCCAATTACCAAACAGCCTATTCCATAAGCAGCGATTATCCCATAGGATGGACGCAAATAGCCAGAAATGGTATTTCAGCCAATCATAAAACGGTATTATACAGGGAGAATACAACAAGCGGGGGAAAAGCATTGATTTTTACCTACAATCCTGCTTCCTTTGAACCTGTGGCTCATAATTTCGCAGACCTTATTTACGAATGGTTTGAGGGAACACCACCGCATTCAGGAGTTACAGTGCCGGAAGGGAATGTAGCATTTATAATAAAAAATTATGATGATGGAGCAAACCCTGATCTTACTACAACAGAAAATGCTCTTTATGCTTTGCTTTTCAATATGAATTACGATATTTCATTTATAAGATATAGTCGACTTAATAACTCGGATTTCTCTAATGCAGAATTTATTGTTGCAGTTGAGTACCCTGCGCTAAACAGACATTTTATTAATGAGCAGCTTTCCAATGGAAAAAATATAATAATGTACTATTCCGCAGCTGGCTCCTTAAGTGATGGATGGTCATCAGGTTCCACTTCCTCATACAGAAATCTGAATGTAGAAAACAATTCCGACTTTTTGTCTATATATGAACAGGATGAAACGATCTTAATGCAATCTTCAGGGACTGCCTATTCCATCAGCTCAGCTTATCCCAGTCAATGGAATGTTTTGGGTCATAATAATATTGTCAGTCATAAAACGGCCTTCTCAAAAACCGGCAATAACTCCAGAGGTGCCATTTTCACGTACAATCCGGCAACTTTTACCGATACGGGCAATGAGATTCTAGAAGATATTATTAACTTTTTCAATCAACCCTTTGATGATGTTTTTTACACCGTCACTTTTTCTGTTGAAGACAGTCATGGAAATAGCATCACTGATGCCACAGTTTCCCTTGATGACCATACAAACGAACCGGGAATATATGTTTTTGAAGACATAGTTCCGGGCACATATTCCTATTCAATATCCAATCAATGCCATGCCACCTATACCGGAGAAATAACGGTTACAAGCTCTAATCTTACAGAAAACGTAATCATGAGCGACCTGCCCGGTGATGCCAATGGCGACGCCGATGTGGATGTGCTTGACCTCATTGCCATTGTCAGCCATTTCCTTATAGAAGAACCTGAACCCTTCTGCTTCATCAATGCCGATGTTAACCAGGATGAAGCAATCAATGTGCTTGACTATATTGGTACGGTCAACATTTTCCTTGATGGTGCTAAGTTTTTTGCCCATACGCTCAGCGGAGAAACAGCTACAATTATTCTCAAGAAAGAGGGAATCTGGCTAAGAAGCAATGGTAATGTGACAGGGATTCAGTTTGAGCTTACGGGTGATCATATCGCACAACTACAATTGAATCCTGATCTTGCCAGCCACCAGTTCGTCAGCAATATACACAATGGTAAGCTCATAGGTGCGTTCGTCAGCATCAATAATACCCCTATTCCGGCCGGCGATATACAGTTGATAAGTTTTGCGGGTAATGACGAACTGTTTTCATGGGGAGATGTAGTTGCCGGGGATACCAATGCAGGTGAAATTGTGATAGAAAAAACCACTGAAGAAGCCACGCATGCTTCGCATCTCGTTGTAATGAAAGAATTTATTGTCTATCCCAATCCTGCTCAAAGTTGGTTGATGGTACAAACCAGCAATTCTTCTGCTGAAACACTATATATTACGCTAACCGACATACAGGGAAGAATTTTGCAGACCCATACTATTACTGAACAGGGTTATAAGGAATTAAAGATCAACCTGCAAGGTCTCCGAAGCGGAATTTATATTCTTTTAGCTGAGCATGAGAAAGGTTTTTACAGAGAGAGAGTAATTGTGAAATAGCAATCTTGCACGTGCCTGAGAGTTAATAAAAATTCAATTGACAGGTAAAATGATTGACCATTTGTTTTTTGGGGGATTTTATCAATCCTCCAAAAAACATTGAAAAATCTAACATAATACAATAGCTCTTAATAAATTGGAAACTTTAAATTATCACACATATGAAAAAAAGAAATATTACATCGATAATCTTTGCCATTTTTCTGACAACTGTAAGTCATGCAACCATATGGCGTGTTAGTAACATCAGTGGTGCCGACACCTATTTTACAAGTATTCAACATGCGATGGATTCCATTGCATTTGGTGAATTTGCAGTACAACCCTACGATACACTTTACGTTGAAGCATCAGCAACAGTATATGCTGGTCCTACTATAACCAGACCAGTTGTAATTATAGGGAATGGTTATTTTCTGGATGAAAATCCAGAAACCCAAGCCAATCCGAATAACTCTGTGATAGGTGGTGTCAATTTCAATTCAGGAAGCCAAGGTTCTTCAATTATAGGATGTGTTCTAACATTCCCTGTAAATGTTAATGCTTCTTCCATCAAAATTGAAAGAAATTTCATTAATGTGGGTGGAAGTTTCCACGGCATTAATATTGGCAGCACTATAAGTGATATATTGATTGCCAGAAACTATATTGTTTGCAATAGTTCTAATCGTTCTTCTGTTAATGGTCTTGTAAATGGGGTAAATAATTTAATCATTGCGGGGAATTACATATGCCAATTAGCTCAAACTGGATCTGCAATTAGTTTGTCATCAGGAGTTTCTTCATTAATTGAAAATAATGTGATTTCAGGTACCATCAACATAAATAACTCAGTGTTTTCAAATAATATTCTCTATTCAGGAAACTTGAATGCCAACAATAGTGAATTTCATCATAATATTGGCAATGCTGAACAATTTGGTTTGGAAAATGGAAATCAATCCAATGTTAACATGGATATTGTATTTCTTGGTGAAGGCAGTACTGATGACCAATGGCAACTCAAACCTGGATCTCCTGCCATAGGCGCAGGCACTGGAGGTCAAGACTGTGGCATGTTTGACGGTACATATTCCTATGTATTATCTGGGATTCCTCCTATACCTGCCATATATGAGTATATGCAGATATACAATAGCACCGAACACAAAATTGAAGTCAACTTCAGTGTCAAATCGCATAATTAGCGGGAGTCATGAAAAATTCAATTTCAACTATTCAAAACAATACCACAAAGTTTAGTGGTACTGATCTGCAAAAAGTATTTTTTTGCCTAACTACAATAATTTGGTTGACGACACTCGCATTACCGGTTCAATCTCAAAATATCGTAGAGGCAGAGTACTTTTTTAACGAAGATCCCGGATTTGGAGAAGGAGTCACCATCAATGTCACTTCGCCATCTCCAAATGTAAATGATTTATCTTTTATTGCTGATGTCAGTAATTTGGATGTGGGATTCAATCGATTGTTTGTTAGAGCAAAAGATGATAATAACAGATGGACTCAAACACAACAAAGTACCTTCTACAAAGAGCATCTTTCCTGGGACCTG
Organism: uncultured Bacteroidales bacterium; assembly: GCA_964390665.1. Lineage (GTDB taxonomy): Bacteria > Bacteroidota > Bacteroidia > Bacteroidales > UBA7960 > SKVR01. The sequence continues at coordinate 5,461 of CAYMLS010000162.1, forward strand.
CCTAATATTGTAGAGGCAGAGTACTTTTTTAACGAAGATCCCGGATATGGAAAAGGAGTCACCATAAATTTTGCTTCGCCATCTCCAAATGTAAATGATTTATCTTTTATTGCTGATGTCAGTAATTTGGATGTGGGATTCAATCGATTGTTTGTTAGAGCAAAAGATGATAATAACAGATGGACTCAAACACAACAAAGTACCTTCTACAAAGAGCATCTTTCCTGGGACCTGCCTAATATTGTAGAGGCAGAGTACTTTTTTAACGAAGATCCCGGATATGGAAAAGGAGTCACCATAAATTTTGCTTCGCCATCTCCAAATGTAAATGATTTATCTTTTATTGCTGATGTCAGTAATTTGGATGTGGGATTCAATCGATTGTTTGTTAGAGCAAAAGATGATAATGACAGATGGACTCAAACACAAGAAAGTACTTTCTTCAAAGAGCAGCTTTCCTGGGACCTGCCCAATATCGTAGAGGCAGAGTACTTTTTTAACGAAGATCCCGGTTTGGGCAATGGGATAAAAATTCCTATTGCAAACCCTCAACCAATGATTGAAAATGTAAATTTTATTGCTGATGCCAGTTCATTAGCAATGGGCAGGCACAGAATCTACGTCAGGGCAAAAGATGCCAATGGACAGTGGAGTCTAATAAAAGGTAATGATTTTTGCAAAACACCTTATATTAACTTCACCACCAACATCGCCAACATTGGACAACCCACAATCTTTACCAACCTCAGCGAAAGCACCGACGAGAATATCTCTTTCTTTTGGGATGTAAACGATGATGGAGAAACAGATTATACCGACACTGATGATTTTACCCATGTATATGATGCACCGGGCACTTACCTTGCTAAACTCCTCATCGAATTAGAAGGAGGCTGCCGGGACAGTATCGTCAAAGAGGTAGTGGTGCTGAATGCAATACCTGAAATTACAGAAATACCCATTGCATCACTCATCACTTATGGGCAAACATTAGGAGAATCTCTGTTGGAGGGTGGAGAAGCAAACTATTACGAAGAACCAGTCTCCGGTAATTTCGTGTTTGTGCACTCCGACACCATTCCACAATCGGCAGCTACCTTTTTAGCAGAGGTATTGTTTGTTCCTGATGATGTTGAAACTTTCTCGGAAGTGAACTTGCAGATTGAAGTGGATGTAGTACCCAAAGAAATTACCATTACCGGAAGTTTTACTGCTCACAACAAAACTTATGATGGCACAATCAATGCCACTATAGATGAAAACCTGCTTGAACTTTCAGGGCTGATTCACCAGGACATAGTTAATCTTACCGGCTTAGTACTGGAATTTGCGCAGGCAGAACCCGGTAATGACATTTTGGTAAGTATTGTTGATGCATCACTGGCAGGGGAACACGAGTCGAATTACACATTGTCGCTTCAGGATGCTCCCACTTCAAATGCTGATATTTACACACCTAATTTCACATTGGAGTTGTTTGCAGTCCCTGATAATATCGGAGCATCGCTGAGCGGAGCAGGAGACTATCAGGCTGGTGAAGAGGTGGTAATCTCTGCATCTGAAGTGCAAGGCTATGTTTTTACTGGATGGACAGGTTCCGAAGAAGACATGGAACTGATCAATGATCCGGATGTTCTATCCCATGCATTTACCATGCCCAACAGAAATATTTCTTTCACGGCGCAGTATTCTTTACTGCCAGACCAGTTTATCATGCAGATAACAGATTTTCAGGGTATTGCCGGAGAAGAAATCCCTTTAGATGTTGTTATTACCAATAGTGCGCCATTCACTGGTTTTAACCTGGATATTCCGCTGCCGGAGGGGTTTAGCTTTGTTGAAGAATCGGCGCAATTGTTCCGTGATGATGACCATTTTCTGTCTGCAACCATCATCCAGGGCAATGTTTTAAGAATGATCAGTGCATCACCTTCCAATGCTGCTTTTAGTGGCAGTGACGGAATCATCGTGTCGATGAACTTACAAACACCACAGGGAGAGGGTGGCACTTTCAGTTTATCCCTCCATAATGCACTCATCGGTAATGAATCTGAAGTAAATGTGCTCACAGGAACCATTGACGGAACCATTACCCTGGAACCTTCTGAACCACCACCGATTTTTGAATATTACATGATCCTGAATGATGCTGAGGGGTTGGCAGGCGAACAGATCACCATCAATTTGGAGATCACCAATGAAACCTCATTTACAGGATTCAACCTGGATATTCCACTGCCGGCGGGGTTTAGCTTTGTTGAAGGGTCAGCGCAATTGTTTCGCGATGATGACCATTTTCTGTCGGCAACCATCATCCAGGGCAACATTTTAAGAATGATCAGTGCATCACCTTCCAATGCTGCTTTTAGTGGCAATGACGGAATCATCGTGTCGATGAACTTGCAAACACCACAGGGAGATGGTGGCACTTTCAGTTTACCCCTCCATAATGCACTCATCGGTAATGAATCCGAAGAAAATGTACTCACAGGAACCATTGATGGAACCATTACCCTGGAACCTTCTGAACCACCACCGGTATTTGAATATTACATGATCCTGAATGATGCTGAGGGGGTGGCAGGCGAACAGATCACCATCAATTTGGAGATCACCAATGAAGCCTCATTTACAGGATTCAACCTGGATATTCCACTGCCGGAGGGGTTTAGCTTTGTTGAAGGGTCAGAGGAGTTATACCGCCATAATGACCATACCCTTTCAGTTGCAGTTACAGAAGGAAATACAGTAAGAATCATAAGTGCATCTGCTTCCAATACACCTTTCATGGGTGAAAATGGAAATATTCTTTCTTTATATCTTTCAACACCTCAAGTGGTAGGTACCTATACTCTGGAAATAAGCAATGCCGTCATTGGAAATGTTCATGGAGAAAATGTAATTACAGGAACTCAGAATGGTCATGTTACACTTTTGCAAGGGCAGGAACCAGAATTATTTATGCTTACCCTTGAGCACTACCCATCTGAAATTAATCCCGAGTTAATTGGTGGTGGTTTTTATGAAGAAGGGGAAAGGATTTTGATTACGGCCGGTGAACAGGAAGGATACGATTTTATTTCCTGGGATGGGGATGAGATGGATATCTCTAATTTGGAAGACCCACTTGTCATGTCCACATATTTCACAATGCCCGAAAGAGAGGTAATCCTGACTGCCACTTATCAGGAAAATGTAAGTATTCAATCAATGAAAGACAAAAATCCACAACTTTTCCCTAATCCATTTAATGACAACGTGATCATTATGAATGCCGGTATGATCTCTTTTGTAAGAATAACGGATGTCTTGGGTTCCTTTATTGAAGAAAAACGATTTGACAATGAACCGAAAAAAGTTTCATTAAATCTGGGATATCTTCACAATGGTGTATATATGATCTACATACAAGATGCCAGCGGGAGAGTTTGGGTGGAAAAAATTGTAAAGCAATAAAATCTTTTTTGATTATTACTGGAAGGGCAAAGTTTATTTTCAGGCGGATTCCGAAAAGCCTTCAAAAGAGTAGGAGGTTTTGAAAATTTGATAAAATGAAAAAAAATTGGACAGTATTTAGTGGAATTGTTTTGGCATTGTTTTTATTCGCAGCATGCAGCTCCTCCATGGAAAGGGATGCGAGAAAAGTAGCTGAATATTTTTGTCAACTAAATGAGCTTGCGGAAGCAGAAAACTGGGAAGCC
>CAYMLS010000162.1:9171-10958 GCA_964390665.1 uncultured Bacteroidales bacterium
ATTGAAGCAATGAATAAAGATATTGAGGCTTTCGACAAAGAGCTTGAAAATAAATATGATTTTGATGATGAAGCGTTTGAAAAAGAATGGATGGATGCAATAGATAAAGCATTTGAAAGATTAGACTGCGGGCTAACTGCAGGTGATCTGCGATAGTTTCTCAAAGAATCTATTAAGAAATGGGGATAATATAGTTCAGAGTGCCTTTCCAAAATTTGGCTATATTGTCCCCTTTTTTCAAAAGGGAGGCAATCTTTTATACATTTAAGAACCAAAAACAGTAAGCATGAAATTATTCGGTATATGAAACGCCTTACTTTTCTTTTACTAAGTTTTACTTTCGGCATTGCCCAGTCCCAAACCATCACCGGCACTTTCCCCGCCCTTGCCCATCAGCAGGTAAAACTTGTGGGTTTTGAAGGTTTTTCCACTTACCCTATTGATAGTGTTAAGGTGGATGAAAAGGGCATGTTCATCCTTTCTTTTACCCCCAAAGACCACGGCATGGCCTACATTGCTGCCGAAGACAATAAATCCTTTATTGTGATCCTGGCACCGGATGAAAACCTGATGCTGGAAGGCGAAACCCTGGCTGCTCCCCAATCGGTGATCATTACTTCGGGCAGGCAAAATCAGCTTTTTGAACAATATTCTACCGAACACCCACGCAGGGAACAAGCCCTGAGTGCGTGGGATTACCTGGAAAAGATCTATGTGCTGGATTCCCTTTTTGCCATTCACGATGAACCCCAAAATGCCATTCTTGCGGAAAAGCAGCGGATAAAAGAAGAAGACCAGGCATTTCTGGATAGTCTTGACCCTGAAACTTATGTGAGCTGGTTTTTGCCCGTACGCAAGCTTGTCAGTTCCGTTTCAACCATAGCGCAATATCGCACTGCTGAAATACCTGATGCCATAGCGGCTTTCAGGAACATGGATTACACCGACCCCAGGCTTTATAAAAGCGGTCTGCTGCGCGAAACCATAGAGGCCCATTTCTGGCTCATCGAAAACAGTGGTCGCTCACTGGATTCGGTGTATATAGAAATGAATGTTTCTATTGACCACATGATCGACAACCTGGTTTCAGATGATAAAAAGTATAATGAGATCACCCAATACCTGTTCAACCTACTTGAACAACGCAGCCTTTTCGGGGCTTCGGAATACCTTTCATTGAAAATACTCAATGAAGTAAGTTGTACCGTTGATGATAACTTTGTCAACCAGCTGGAAAGTTACCGCGCCATGAAGGTGGGCAATATTGCCCCGGATATTGTTATTGAAGGGGATGTTATAAAGAACGGTCTGTCTGTTTCAACCCCCGCCCGATTATCAGAAGTGGAAACCGACTATTTTGTGGTTGTGTTTGGTTCATCATGGTGTCCTATGTGCTCACAGGAGTTGTCATCCGTTATAAGGGCATATGACAAATGGCAAAAGCATGGCGTTGAAGTGGTTTACATTTCAATGGATGAAGACCAGGCTGAATTCATGCGTTATGCTTCAGCTTATCCCTTTATCAGTTTCAGCGACTACAAAGGCTGGAAAACACAATCTGCAAAAGAGTACCACGTTTTTGCCACACCCACCCTGTTTTTGCTGGATGCTAACCGCGAGATCATTTTACGCCCCCATTCCGTAAAACAGGTGGATGCGTGGGTGGATTGGGTGCTGATACAGGGGAATTAAAAGACATTAATGCAAAAAAAAGTTTGGCAGGCTTCCTAACCGTATCCACCCCACTAAACCCATCTACTCCGATTGCTTGATTTGAAGTAATTTTA
>CAYMLS010000163.1:0-10945 GCA_964390665.1 uncultured Bacteroidales bacterium
GCACCCATCCAAAAAAGAAGAAAAAATAACTGAATTTGTAAAAAACTTTGGCGAGAACCTTGGTTTGGAAACACAGGTTGACCAGGTTGGGAATGTAATGATCAGAAAGCCCGCAACAAAAGGTTTTGAAGACAGAAAAACCATTGTGCTGCAAAGTCATCTCGACATGGTACCGCAGAAAAACAATGACACCCGGCACGATTTTGAAAATGATCCTATCCAACCTTATATTGATGAACTGTGGGTAAAAGCAAAAGGCACTACTTTGGGAGCGGATAATGGCATTGGTGCCGCTGCGGCACTGGCAGTTCTGGAATCTGATAACCTTGAGCATGGCCCCATTGAATGCCTGTTCACCATTGATGAAGAAACGGGTATGACCGGTGCCTTTGCCCTTAAAGAAGGATTCGTAAAAGGCGATATTTTACTCAATATGGACTCGGAAGATGAAGGCGAATTGTATATTGGATGTGCCGGAGGAGTAGATACAAACGCGTATTTTAAATATGATAAAAAAAGAACACCTATCGGCAGCAAAGCATTTGAAATCATCGTTAAAGGATTAAAAGGTGGACATTCCGGGTTAGACATCCACCTGGGCCGCGGAAACGCAAACAAGATCATCAACCGGATACTTTGGAAAGCCCATAAAGATATTAAAGCACAACTTTGCGAAATAGATGGAGGGGGACTTCGCAATGCGATTCCTCGCGAAGCCAATGCAACTGTAATTGTTGCAGCAGAATTTGAAGATATGCTTCAAACAATCACAAAGCAGCTAACCAGCAAGATTAAAAACGAATTAAAAAATACGGAACCCGATCTTCAGATACATATCAATCCGGTTGAAACACCAGAGATGTATATAGAAGAAAATGTCGCCAAAAACCTGTTAGACGCATTGTATGCCTGTCCTAATGGAGTCATAAGAATGACCGACGATATGCCCGGCGTGGTGGAAACCAGTACCAACATGGCAATCGTAAAATCCAATGAGAATCAGATTGAAGTGTGCAGCCTGCAAAGAAGCTCGGTAGACAGTGCCAAAGAGGACCTTAGCAATATGCTGCATTCGGTATTTAAACTGGCAGGCGCAGATGTTGAACATACGGGTTCTTACCCCGGATGGAAACCCGATATTGAATCGCCCATACTGAAAACCATGAAAAAAGTATATTCAGATAAATACGGCAAAGAACCGGCAGTTAAAGTAATCCATGCCGGATTGGAATGTGGTATTATCGGCAGTACTTTCCCCGGTCTCGACATGATTTCTTTCGGCCCTACCATCAGAAATCCTCACTCGCCCGATGAAAAAGTAAACATAAAATCAGTATCTCTTTTTTGGGATTTCTTGCTGGAAACCCTTAAAAATGCACCGAAATGATCAACGGGAAAGGAGATTTTTCCCGCTGATAACAGTTAAAAATATGCGATGATCATTACCGGCATGATCAAAGAAAATTGGTCAAAGAATCCCATAAGAACGGGTGGTCGGTTTTTTGCAGGAACAATATTTGTTTCCGGATAAACTGATCAACAAAACTCATTGGTAGTACCTGATAATATCTTGTGAAAAATCTGATTGCTTACTAAAAAACATCAAAGCGGGTTTTAAACAACAAAATCCGCTTTTGTGTTTTACTTCTTTATATTCCGGGACAAGATATTTTCAAATATCTCCCAGGTACATTTCAATTTATAGTAATTTTACATTACTGATCACATACTCCAGGTTCATGGTTCCCGGTTGATGTCTAAATCAAACGCCAACAATCGGTTGTACAATAAATATCAGTGAGATCAGATCATTTTTTCATGCATTCATCTTAAAAGTTCAAGGAAACCTCAAAAAGCAAAACACACCAGAAACACCATCATTAAAGTTCTTTTCCTTTCAACCGATCGAATTTAGTTTTATAACAGTTGAAGAATTTGCAGATGACAACATCGCATATGTCAACATCATCAGGCAGGAAAAGTAACTGCATATTGCCATATGGCAAAGAAACATAATGCTGACAACCAGTACATCGACAGAAAAAAAAACAAAGAAAACCCAAAAACCACTACGAAAATGAACACCAAAGAACCATTCCCCGGCAAACCTTATCCATTGGGTGCTACCTTTGATGGCAGAGGAGTTAATTTTGCGCTGTTCTCAGAAAATGCCAGTTCGGTAGAGTTGTGTCTGTTTGATGAAGAGGGTACCGAAACCCAACGCATACCAGTGATAAACCGCACCCACAACCAATGGCACGTTTATATTCCGGGCATGAAACCCGGACAACTATACGGATACCGCGTTCACGGCCCCTACGAACCCAAAAACGGTCACCGTTTCAACCCCAACAAATTATGTATTGATCCGTATGCAAAAGCATTAAGTGGAATTGAAAAATGGGACGACGATCTTTTCGGGTATAAAATAGGAGACAAAAAGAAAGACCTTTCTTTTAGTGAAAGCGACAGTGCCAAGTTTGTTCCCAAAGGAGTTGTCATAGATGATCATTTCTACTGGCACGGCGATACACAGTTGAAAATACCCCTCAACAAAACAGTTATCTACGAACTTCACATCAAAGGATTTACCGAAAAATTCCCGGGTATTCCTGATGAGATCAAAGGGACTTATGCGGCTATCCGCCATCCCGAAGTGATCAATTATCTGAAAAGACTGGGCGTGAATGCAGTAGAGATCATGCCTGTACATCACTTTATTCACGACCGTCATCTTTTGGAAAATGGGTTATCGAATTACTGGGGATACAACAGTATTAATTTTTTTGCGCCTCACCCTGAATATTCTTCCACTGCCAATGCAGGGGTGGAACAGATCTACGAGTTTAAGAATATGGTGAAATCGCTGCATGAGGCAGGCATAGAAGTGATCCTCGATGTAGTTTACAACCACACGGGAGAAGGCAGCGAGATGGGACCTACTTTGAGTTTCCGGGGCATAGACAATGCCTCGTATTACAGACTGGTTCATGATGACAAGAGATATTATATGGATTATACAGGCACAGGCAATACCCTGAACACTGTACATCCCACCGTTCTCCGCATGATCATGGACAGTTTAAGATACTGGGTTACCGAAATGCATGTTGACGGATTCAGGTTTGACCTGGCTTCAGCACTGGCGCGTGAGTTTAGCGATGTTGATAAATGGGGTTCTTTTTTTGATGTCTTGCATCAGGATCCGGTTCTTTCCAATGTAAAACTGATTGCCGAACCATGGGATATTGGAGAAAACGGATACCAGGTTGGAAATTTCCCCCAGGGATGGTTGGAATGGAATGGCAGATACCGCGACCATATGCGTGATTTCTGGCGTGGACAAGGGGAGAGTATGGGAGAGTTTGCCTGGCGGTTTTCGGGCAGCTCCGACCTGTACTACGATGATTGGCGCAGACCTGTGGCATCCATAAATTTCATTACAGCACATGACGGGTTTACCCTGCACGACCTGGTTTCCTACAATGAAAAACACAACGAGGCCAACGGAGAAAACAATAAAGACGGCGAAAGTCATAACCGCTCCTGGAATTGCGGACATGAAGGACCTACCGACGATAAACAGATCAATAAACTCCGAAAAAAACAGGTTCGCAATTTCTTAAGCACCCTCTTTCTGTCTCAGGGAATCCCTATGCTTGTGGCAGGCGATGAGGCAGGGCGCACACAAAATGGAAACAACAATGCATACTGCCAGGATAACGAAATTTCCTGGATCGATTGGGAAAATAAAGATGAAGAACTGATACATTTCACTTCCTCCCTGATCCACCTGAGAATGAATCACAATGTATTCTCACGCTTGCAGTGGTTTAAGTATCAAACCATTGAGGGTAAAGAGGTAAAAGACATTGAGTGGTTTATGCCACACGGAGATATCATGACCATCGAAGACTGGGAAAACAGCAATCTGAAATCTATTGGCGTATATCTTTCGGGTGATGGCGTATTGGGATTAACACAAGAAGGTAAAAAAATTAAAGACGATAATTTTTATATCATCTTCAACGCGCATCACGAAAAGGTAACTTTCAATCTACCACCCAAAGAATGGGGTGACGAATGGATTTTGATCATGGACAGCGATGCGGGACATTTTTATGCTGAAAACCATCAAAAATTCAAAGGAAAAGACGAGGTTACTGCAGAAGGACGTTCTATACTATTACTGATGAACCTGACCGGTCATCAATCATGACCAATGTAAAACCGACGTTCAGAAATAATCAAAAAGGAATCAAGTACAAAGCAATGAGCCTGATCATGACAATACGCTTGGCAAAAACGTGTATATTTTTATTTTACCTGAAGCGAATCTTACATGACAAACAGTTTTGATAAACTCTTCATCTGAATAAAACGGGAGAACTCGCCAAAACGCTGACTGCATGTTTTACATGCCGCGAATTATAATCATGCGCGTGGGTGTAAAAATTTTTTGTCATGCTCGGATCATCATTTTTTAAAAACCTGAATAAGAAACCTATCATATCATGAACCACCAAATTACCAACAAACGAGATATTGGAATAAATTTTCATTCAGATATACCACCCACCGTGAAAGTATGGGCACCCCATGCCAAAAGTCTTCAATTAGAAATCGAAAACAAAAATACGGTATGTTTAAAAAAAGAAAACTTTGGATTCTGGTATGCTTCATGCCCGGAAGTGATTCCCGGTGACAAATACAAGATCAGGATCAACGGGAAAGAAAGTTATCCCGACCCTGCTTCGCTATCTCAACCCACAGGAGTACATGGATATTCTGAAATACTCGATTTAAACCACATTTATACGATAAAAGACAAAAACTGGAGAGGTATCCCACAGGAAAAACTGATTATTTATGAATTGCACGTGGGGACTTTCACCCCAGAAGGCACTTTTGATGCTTTAAAAACAAAACTACAACATTTAAAACGTTTGGGTATAAATGCAATCAAGATCATGCCAGTAGCATCCTTTCCGGGCAACCGCAACTGGGGGTATGACGGTGTTTACCCCTTTGCTGTTCATCATGCCTATGGCGGAGCGAAAAAGCTGGCAGAACTTGTAAAAACCTGTCACCAGGAAGGATTAGCGGTAATATTGGATGTGGTGTATAATCATTTGGGACCCGAAGGAAATTACCTGAACGCTTTTGGCCCTTATTTCACCAAAAAATACAAAACTCCCTGGGGAAATGCCATTAACTTCGATGATGAGTGGTGCGACGGAGTCAGAGATTACTTTCTGGAAAATGCTTTGATGTGGTTGCGCGATTTCCATATCGACGGACTACGTTTGGATGCTGTTCATGCCATCAAAGATTTCGGGCCAAAGCATTTCCTCAAAGAACTCAGCGAAAACGTAGAAAAACTCAACCGCCAAACCGGGTTTAACCATTTTCTGATCGCCGAGTGCGATCTGAACGATACGAAGTATATAAACCCTTTGGATGAACAAGGCTATGGTTTACATGCACAATGGTGCGATGAATGGCATCATGCCTTGCATGCACTGATTACAGGAGAAAAAAGAGGATATTATTCCGATTTTGGGGAAATCAGACATTTGGCAAAATCTTTCAGACATGCCTATGTTTACGACGGTGTTTTTTCAGAAAACCGTAAAAAAATATTCGGAACTTCTACTGCCGGGGTTCCTGGAAGCAAATTTGTAATTTTCACCCAGAACCACGATCAGGTAGGTAACCGAATGAACGGAGACAGACTGAGTAAACTTACAGATTTTGAAACTTTAAAATTAATTGCGGCGGCAATGCTTTTCTCTCCATTTGTCCCCATGATTTTTATGGGAGAAGAATTTGCCGAAGAAAATCCTTTCCTTTATTTTATCAGCCATACAGATGAAGACCTGGTAGAAAAAGTAAGAAAAGGCCGAAAAAAGGAATTTCGTGCTTTTATTGAAGATGCCCAACCTCCTGACCCATTTGCTGAGGAAACCTTTATGAAATCGAAACTCAACTGGGATTTTGAAAAAAACAGCAAAAATCAATATATGTTTCAATATTACCAGAAATGCATTGAAATAAGAAAAAGTAATCCGTTGATACAAAATTGCAACCGGAAAAATCTTTTGGTGCGGGAGAGTGAAGCAGGAAACATTATAATTTTATTGTACAATGCCGGCAAAGAGAGTTTTTCTCTGCTTTTAAACTTTTCTGAAAACCCTGTTGCTGACACCATTGAAGACGCAGCAGATTTCAAGACGGAAGTGCTGTTATACTCAGCACACAAAAAATGGGGTGGAAAAATAAACAATACCGAAAAACCCCTGATCACAAACAAAAACCTGACAAATATAAACATGGCACCCAGATCTGCCACCCTCGCACGCAATATTTCCATCTGAATGATTCTTGTTAAATATTTATTTGTAAACCTTTCGGCAATATGTACAATCCTGTATCTACCTACCGCCTTCAGTTGAACAGGTCATTTCGCATCCATGATCTGAAACAACATACAGACTATCTATCCACATTAGGTATAAAAACTATTTACGCTTCACCTATATTTGCTGCTACCCCAGGAAGTGATCATGGGTATGATGTGGTTGACCCCACTGTTTTTAATCCAGAGATCACAACCGAAAAAGAATTTGTTTCACTGGTGCGATCCATTCACAAAAAAGGGTTGGGGTGGATGCAGGATATTGTGCCCAACCACATGGCTTTTCATACAGAAAACCATTGGTTGATGGATGTTCTGGAAAAAGGAAAAAAATCAGACCATTATCCTGTTTTCGATATAGAACCAGATGTGTTTCAAAAAGGAAAACCTTTGATGATACCATTTCTGGGTGCAAGTACTGAGGAAGTATTGAAAAACAAAGAATTAAAACTGGGATGGAAGAAAGGGAATTTTACCATTTGCTATTATGACAATATATATCCCGTCAGTTTTGAAACCTTCCGGTTTATCCTAAAACCGCTTTTACGAGATGCGCCCCAGCCCTTTCAGCAAATATGGACCCAGGACAACCTGGACATAAAATCCCCTGGCAAAAAATTCCTGAATACAAGCTGGGAAAACACCAAAGAAAAGACACAACACCTTTTTTCTTCCGACAAAACATTTGCACGATTTATTGATAAAGTTCGGGAAGATCACAACAAATCCGCTCAGAAGCTGGAAGAGATCCTGAAGATGCAGCATTATGAACTCTGCCATTGGCAGGAAACAGAAAAAAGGATCAACTACAGGCGTTTTTTCACCGTTAATGGTTTGATTTGCTTAAGAATAGAAGATGAGCAGGTATTCAGCAAATACCATCAATACATCAAAAAATTGATCAAAAAAGGATATTTCTCAGGACTGAGAATTGATCATATTGATGGATTGAATAACCCCAACGAATACCTGACAAAACTTAGAAACCTGGCAGGAGAATCAACCTATATTGTAGCCGAAAAAATCCTTGAAAGCGATGAAGAGCTTCCTCCCTTTTGGTCGCTGCAGGGTGATACCGGTTATGACTTTCTCTCCATTGTTAACAATCTTTTTACCCACGTAAAAAACTACCAGAAGCTGAGGGGCTTATACAAACAAGTTACCAACATCAGGAAAAATCCCGGGCAACTCATTTATGAGAATAAAAAAATGATCCTTGAATCCCGCATGCAAGGCGAATGGGATAATATTTATAAATTCTTTCACCAGATGGAATTTATTGATTACGAACAAGAAAAAGAAGTAACACCCGAAGGCATCAGACAATCCATTGCCGAATTCATGCTGGCCTGCCCGGTTTACAGGCTCTACCCGAGGAACTTCCCCCTGGGAGGTGGCAACAGAGAAGTAGTGGAGGAGATTTTTGAAAAAGCAAAAAAACGCAGACCCGGCATTTTGCCTTCTTTAGAAAAATTTGAGCGCATATTGCTTTCGTTAGATGATAAGTCAGACGCTTTCAATGCCAAACTGGAACGATTTTTTGCTCGTTTGATGCAGTTTACCGGTCCGCTGATGGCCAAAGGCGTTGAAGACACATCCATGTATCAATATAATTGCTTCATTGCACACAATGAAGTGGGCGATGCCATCAACGCAAAAGGGATAAGCATTGAGGAATATCACCGCATCATGATCAGAAGAAATAAAAACTGGCCACTCACCATGAGCACCACTTCTACCCACGATACCAAACGTGGTGAGGATGTAAGGGCCAGATTGAACGTGATAAGTGTTTTATCTGATCAGTGGGAAGAGTATGTGCACCGATGGATGACCATGAATCATAAAATGAAAGTGCAACTGGATACCGGTTTTCTTGAACCCTCGCTGAGTGTTGAGTATTTCATTTATCAAACATTATTGGGAACTTTTCCCTTCAACGGAAAAATCGACAAAAATTACCTGAGCAGGATAGACGAGTATATGGTAAAGGCCCTCAGGGAAGCAAAAAGAAAAGTGAGTTGGAGAGACCCTGACGAAACCTACGAAAATGCTGTTTGTGAATTTATAAGACAGATACTCGACCCTAAGCATACTTTTCTGGAATCATTTCAGGCATTTCATCAGAAAGTGATCTGGAGGGGCATCATCAACTCCTTGTCGCAACTAACTTTAAAACTAACCAGCCCCGGCATACCAGATATTTACCAGGGTACAGAATTCTGGGATCTTTCTCTTGTCGACCCTGACAACAGGCAACCTGTTGATTATGAAAAAAGAATGAAAGTATTGAAACAGGTGGGTGGAGCACACAACAAACATCCCGAAAAAACGATCTCTCAACTTCATCATAACCCGTTTGATGGTAAGATCAAACTATTGCTGACCCATCTTTTGTTGAACGAAAGAAAAAACAGAGCAAACCTGTATGCCAAAGGCAACTACATACCCGTTGAAACCAAAGGAACTATGAAAGATCAGGTGATGGCATATGCCAGAAATGATGGCGATGACTGGACCATAACCATCGTGCCCGTGATCACCGAAAACATAAATCCTGATAAAGAAAAAGACTTTTTTGCCCAACTACCCTGGAAAGACACATGTATCGTTTTCCCGGAAAACTCACCCGAAAAATGGAAGAACCTGCCCACTGGTAAGCAAATCACCAACAACGGTGAATTGGTTTTGAAGGGAATATTCAGCAATGCATCAGTGGCAGTTCTCACAAACATATAAAACTTTAAGATACTGATTTGATACCCTTACAAATCATCAACCAGATATGAAGCACAAAATAAGGGGAACCCTCTGAAACAAGAAGGAATCCGTTTAAAAATCAGGTTTTCTCCTGTCGGCTTTTTTCCGGGCGAGTTTGATCTTGTTCTCCTTCCTTCTCATTCTTGATCTCAAACTGGGTTTGGTGGAGATTCTTTTTTTGGGTGGAGTAAGTGTTTCGGCAATCAGAATCCTGAATTTTCCGATGCAATCTTTTCTGTTTTTGTGTTGTGAACGGGTTTTTTCAGAAGTGATGATCAGGCAATTGTCTTTGGTGAGTCGGTTCGACAGTTTTTCCATCAGCAGATCCTTTTGTTCTGAAGAAAGGGTATCAGATTCAGGAATACAAAACCTGAGTTCCACCCGCGAGCTCACCTTATTGACATGCTGACCACCGGCACCACTGCTTCTGCTGGCAATAAATGTCAGTTCACCGGTCAATCGATCCGCTAATTCCAAATAGTTCTCCATCATATGATATGATAATTGGTGTGTCTTTACATTCTTTATACTCTTTATATTCTTCCTGAAACAAAAAAAAATGCCGGTGATCCATCACTCAAAACTCATGCCCCTTTTAAAGAATCTCTTTTACTCGGTTTCCACCAATCGTCATTCTTAATCGCATTGATGAACTGGTCAAATAAAGAAACTGCAAAATCAGAATACCAACTTCTTGTGCCATGACAATTCCACAGAAGGATTATGACAAGAACAGGCAGCTAAGGTATAAAGAGTAAGGAAAAAAGACCTCATGCATCATTTATTTCATGAGAGTTTATTCTACAACTACTCCATAACGGTTTAACAATACATAAAGATTAAAAAAGAATTGACAAAACAAGCACCGTGGCGTAAAACACAAAAACAACAACATCCTGCTGACTGCACTTTGCGGAAAATATTCTTTTTAAAATCTTTTTTAGGGTAAAAAAAAACAGTTGACAAAAGAAATAATTCGTAGTTTTATATGCGATTAGATATCCCTGCCATGAGGAAAATAGTTAAAAATCAAACAGTATTATTTGTCTTTTTGTTTTTCATTTCAATGCTTTGCCACAGCACTGGCATTGCGGGTGTTTTGTCTCAAAACAACCATCAAACACCTGATCTTGATAGTTTACTGGAGCGTAGCTGGAATATCCGGAATGCAAATCCGGAGCAAGCTTTGTATTTATCCCTTTCTGCTATTGATCATGCGCGTGAAAAAGAAGACTATTACAATCTGGCAAAAGCACACAGTTTTGCAGGTGTTTCCGCCCGGATCATGGGAGACTACAACCGTGCCATTGAGTATTTTTTTGATGGTTTACATCTTTCCAAAACACACCACATACGTGAGCAGGAAGGCTACGCCTACATCAACATCGCCAATTTATACCTATATTTAAAGTACTACAATCAGGCATTGGAAAATCTTGCAGAGGCACTTAAAATAGCCAAAGCGCTCGACCACGAAAACATGCTGGGGTATATTTATCTGTATCGGGGAAGGGCAGAAATGAATCTTACTGAATACGACAAAGCCATTGAAAGCATCAGTAAATCACTCACGATCAGAAAAGAACAAAACAACCTTGCGGGGCAGGCGGTGTGTTATAAATATTTGGGGGATCTTTATCTGCAAACCGGTGTTGAAAGCCAAGCCCTGGCAAACTACGAAAAAGCACTTGAATCAACCAACAAACTGAAAGACAAAGACCTGCTGGGAAATATTTATATCAAAATCGCCCAGATCCATTGCCTGAA
>CAYMLS010000164.1:0-1288 GCA_964390665.1 uncultured Bacteroidales bacterium
CGGCATGTAAAACATGTAGTCAGAGTTTTAGCGAGCTCCATCTGACCTATTTAATCAAATTATAAACAGATGAAAGTAATCTCCATAGTAGGTGCACGTCCGCAGTTTATTAAATTAGGGCCATTTTCCAGGAACATCAGAAAAGTAGCCGATGAAAAGATTATCCATACGGGTCAGCATTATGACGAGCAGATGTCTGATTTACTTTTCCGTGATCTGGAAATACCTGCACCAGATTATAATTTAAATATAGGATCGGGTGCCCAGGGGGCACAAACCGGAAAAATGTTATCGCAGATTGAAGAGGTTTTGATGAAAGAAAACCCTGAAATGGTTGTGGTTTTCGGAGATACAAACTCGACACTCGCCGGAGCGCTGGCTGCAGTAAAACTTGGCGTAAAAACCATACATATTGAAGCAGGTCTCAGAAGTTTTAACCGTACAATGCCCGAAGAGATCAATCGGGTGGCAACCGATCATGTTTCTGATCTGCTGCTGGCACCAACAGGTATTGCCGTGAAAAACCTGGAGAAGGAAGGACTCTCGGAAAAGTGTTTTTTAAGTGGAGATATCATGGCTGATGCAGTGAAGGAAAACATTGAACGTGCTAAAGAACTTTCCAATGTGCAGGAAAAATACAATGTTACAGACAGGTTTTATCTGCTTACCCTGCACAGACCCTATAACGTAGACAACCCTGATAACCTGCGCGCGATTTTTGTGGGTTTGGATAAATTATCAAACAAAGTGATTTTCCCTGTTCATCCCCGCACCCGAAAGATCATCGAAGGTAATGCAGTAAAAGTTCCGGATAATATTCTTCTTATTGAACCCCTGGGGTATCTCGATTTTTTGAAAATGCAGTTTTTGTCTGAAAAAATCATTACCGATTCAGGTGGGATACAAAAAGAGGCGTATCTTTTACAAAAACCCTGCATAACGCTGCGCACGGAAACAGAATGGGTTGAAACAGTTGAAAACGGGTGGAATATCCTGATCGATTATCACCATCTCCATTTCGAAGAACAAATCACAAATTTCAACCCGAAAGGAAATCCTTTGCCGGTTTTTGGAGAGAATGTTGCTGAAAATATGGTGAAAATCCTTTTGAATAATTAAAGGAATCTCTGTTGATAACAGTTGCAGCATACTTTCCTGATTGTGGCAAAAAATCTTCCAATAAATGCAGATGATATTTTTGAAATAATTGGATTGAGCGGGTTGGAGGAAGTACGCCAGGGATTTTTTTCAAAGATACTTTACATAACCGAGCCATGACAAAGATTTT
>CAYMLS010000164.1:1298-10900 GCA_964390665.1 uncultured Bacteroidales bacterium
AATATGGTGAAAATTCTTCTAAATAACTAAACCATTCTCTAAACAAATGCCATTGAGAGCATTTTTTTCCATCTTTTGCAGAAAATTTCTTCCTGTAAATAATGATACCGCTGAAAACAGATATTATTCTTGCCAGAAAAAGATAAAATCATGAGGTTTTTCTGACACTCAATATATGTTATGGGGTAAGACATATGCTAATTCCGGGTGGGCAGATTGATCTGAATCCAAAAGTTAGACCCTTTTTTAATTTGGGAAGAAACACCAATTTTTCCTCCCATCATTTCTATGATCTGTCGTGATATGTAAAGACCGATACCTGCACCATCATGTTCACGGGTGTAAGAACTGTCGGCCTGTGTAAACTTCTCAAAAAGTATAGATGTTTTGTCGTCACTAATACCAATACCCGTGTCTTTGACAACCAGTCTCAGGCGTGAAGTAAGCTCAGAAAGTTTTTGCACGTGTGCTTCGAGGGTTACCTCTCCCCCCGTTGGAGTAAATTTAAGGGCGTTGCCCACCAGGTTTGTCAATACCTGCTGAAGTCTGAAATCATCCCCCAGTAAAACAAGGTGGGGTGGTGCGTTATTGATAAGTTCAAACCTGATGTTTTTCTGAAATGAAACAGCACGGAAGGTAGAAATGATTTTTTCAAGTAGATGCTTGAGTACAAATTCGCGCTCGTGTATAATGATTTTATTGGCATCAATGGTTGACATTTCATGAATGTTGCTGATCAGTTCCAGTAAGCTATCTGAAGATTCTTTTACAACTTTCAGCATATCATACTGATGCTCATTTAATCCCGAGTGCATAAGTATTTCAGTCATGCCAATAATGCCACTCATAGGTGTCCGCATTTCATGGCTCATATTATCCAGAAAGAGCTCTTTCGCCTGAGCGGCACCTTTGATGATCTCTTTTTGCTTTTCTCTTTCCCTTGCTTTTTTGAGCAAGGTGATGTCTTTTGATATCCGGCAAAGATATTTTCTTTGGTTGGCATTAAAAACAAAACTGGTTACACTAAGTTCCTTGATTTCATCAATACTGTTTTTAATTGCGATCTCTGTTGTAAAAAAACGTGTTTTATAATTGATGGAAAAGAGTCGAAAAAACCGTCTCCGGAGTTTTTCTTTTACTTCCAGAGATGGTTTATCCTTCCATTCCGGCTTATGAATAAGTTCCATTTCAACATCCCAAACATTCTTATCCAGAACATTTCTGGCGGGCATGAGTGTAAGTTTTTCGGTTTGAGGGTTCCATTCGGTAATTTTACCATCATCCTGAATCACGATAATAGAATCCAATGACTGATCAATAAGGTTTTTAAACTTGGTTTCGCTCTCCCAAAGATTAAGTTCCACCTTTTTCATTTCGCTAACATCCTGGGCAATGCCCATGATCCATCCTCCCTGCTGTACCACTCCTTTGGAGAAAATATAGATAGGCTGCTTATCTTTTCTTAAAAACTTCCACTCAAAATCAAAGGTATAGTGAAGGTTATTGGCATTTTTGGAAGCGTTTTCAAACTTTTCTCTTGCTATGACAGCATCTTCCGGGCTAAGATATTTTTTCAGAAATAACTCCAACGGAATTTTAATATCTTTTACCCGTTTGTCGGAATGATGATCAGCGAAAAGTTTTTTGTTAATAACCAGCGTCTTTGAACAAAAATGATATTGCCAATAACCCATGCGGGCAATTCTGCTTGCATCGGTGAGTAACGCTGTTGTGTGCTTAAGCTCCTGTGCAACTTTATCAGCATGAAGTGCATGGGAAACCATTCGCGAAAAGGTTTCCATAATATAATTATTAGCGAAGGAATCTGACCGCATCATAAAGGAAATACTTCCGTACAATGTATCATTGACATAAAGACCACTTACAAAATACTTACTGGTGTTGATGTGTTTTTCAATTTTGCGGGCAACTGGCTGAGAGATACTTCCCAGAGAAAGTTCGTGTATTCCTCCCTTTATTTCCTGTAACTGATGATGGATGATTTTATTGTAATGCTCGCTTTTCATATCCAATGGATACTTTTTGTTGAGCGGATGTTTTCCTAAAAGTTTGGTAATGGCATTCATTGAAAAACCGATACCTTTAACAAAGCGCGTCTGTAAAAAACTTTCCTGTTTATTGTATTCATTAACGATCACCACACCATTTCCTGTAAGATTGTAGGCGGTTTCCCCTATAAATTTGTATATGTTTTCGGGCTTTTTGGAAAACAATTCTATGGCGGTTTCGGAAAGAATCCGCAGTTGTCTGCTGAATATTTTCTCCACTTTTTCATAATCCGCTACCGGAGTGATATCCTGGGTGCTAACAACCAGGGTTTCACTATTGGCAACATGATTAACATTGCCTGTCAGATATTTGTCGTTATAGGTAAGAGAAAAATCTTTGCTGATTTGGTAGTTGTGATAAGAGAAAAAATCCCTGATGTTATAACCATTGTCTGTAAAAGCTTTAAAAATAATTTCCTTTTTTTCTGGTTTGCCGGGTTCTAAATTAAATAATTGGGCAAACCTGGTATTAACAAACTGAAAATTTTCTTTTTTTAAATCAAAAATAGCCACTCCATAATCAAGACTTTCAAATACTCTGGTTACATCGGAGTCTGTTTTTAGTATCTTTTCATTTTTTTGAATTACTGATTCACGAATTTTCTCTTTGAAAGCATCCTGGTCGTGCTTTTCTTTGATTTTGATCTCATCTTTTAAAGACCTCTTCTCATGGGTTTTTATTTCTTCTGCTTTTTGTTTGGGCTCAGGGGAGAATTGCTTAATAACTGCTGGTGGTTGTTTTTCTTCTGTCTTAAGAAGCATGAAAGTAAGCAATTCGGTTACTGTTTTCAGAAAATGAATATCTGCTGTACTAAATTCATACCTTTTATCCTGGTGCGAAATAGCCATAAAACCTTTGAGGGAATCTCTGAAAACCATAGGTATCTGGAGGAAAGACTGACTGCCTGTTAAAGAAAACAGGCGCTTATCCAAAGGATAGCTTTCAGGGATATTGTCGGTATCAGGAATAAAAAAATAGTTGCGTCTGGAGGCAAATTTTCCCCACAATGCATAATCATCAAAACTCAGATCCTGCAAAAATTTACTTACTGACTGTAATGCCGGGGTGTGATATTCATGCTGGCAGGAAAATTTGTTTTTTTGCTCGTTGATTGTAAAAATAATGACCCGTTGCGCTACAAAATGATGGCAAATTTTTTCCAATCCCAACATCAGCTCCTCTTTTACTCTATCCGGATGGTTTTGATTCAACCCGCCTGATAAGGACAAAACAAGCTGGTCTTTTTCATTTACCTGCTTTTCTGATATATGGGATTCTTTTACGATTTGCATTGTTATTTATAAATGTTTCTGTTTTTCAACAGATATTGTTCCAAAATTTAACCGATGAAAGGAGAAATTTTGATGGGAATCATATTTTTAAAACGCATTCATATAAATTCCACACAAATGTATTCATTAAGTCGATTACAAATATCAGTAAATTTACTGAATAAATACAAGTGAAATTGCCTTTTTTTGTTTATTAAGCGAATTATATTTTTTATTTATGATAAAATAACCATGTTTAAACCAATATGTGTCTTTTACTATTATAAAGGATATTTCTTAAATAATCGCTGGAAAAATGGTTCAATCCTGTCGGCCCTCATGTCTTGCAACACGAAAGCCGGCGATTTTGAACTTTGGATTTTTCCAAACAAAAATTATTTAATCCAGAGACCGCATCTTGTTAGTACCGATCATACGGATCGCCAAAAACAGGTTTTCTCAATTAATGCATGGTTAATATAGGATAACACCTGATTAGAATGTTTTCTTGTCAAAAACATACAAAAAATATCAGTTTTATTCAAAGCAACCCTTTTTTTTCTGAATATCTGTATAAAAAATACTCAACCAGTTTCAGGAAATATCGTATGTCTTTTGCTTGCAGAATACATCAGTTTTAGTATTATACTTATCTTCAAACAGTGATCTCGTTTTTTCAACGAGAGAGCCCGCCAAAATCCTCCGACTTCGTTTCTGAGCAGGCTGCGAATTACAATCCTTTGCGCGTGTGTTAAAAATTTCGTCATGACTCGGTTCATTCTTTCCATAAATTGTTGCTTTCTTATAAAAGATACCCGAAAAACATGAGTTTTCTTGCTGGCACTATCCCAAAGAAGTTGTATTATTGCCAGGATAAACATTGAAAAGTGAATGTTGAATGTACAGGATGCACTTTTTAATGTACAGGTTTGATACACAGGTGAACGAAAACGAACATATTTTTTAATAGAAAATACCTGCAAGTGTTTTTATTTGTGTCAATTACACTTCATGGCATAAAATTAGAGAGATAGTCTTCAACCTCTCATTTTATAATAATTAGTATGTTATGGATAGAATCATTGAAAAGAAAAAATGGACCTTGAAAAAAATAAGTGGGATAGCAGGCATTTTTGCATTGGTTGCGTTTATTTTGTATCTTATATTTTTTCGCGATAACTCCAGCAAATTATATATTGAAAAAGAAAACATTACCATTGCCACTGTAAAGCAGGGAAACTTCCAGGAATTCATACCCCTGGATGGGATTGTTTATCCAAAGGTTACCATATACTTAGATGCTGTATTTGGCGGCAGGGTTGAAGAGATTTATGTGCGTGATGGAGAGAATGTTGAAAAAGACCAACCTATTTTAAAGCTGAGCAATGCCACCATTGAAATGGATTACATGTACCGCGAAAACAATTTGCTTGAAGTCCTCAATAATTATCAAAACACACGTTTATCGCTCGAAAGAAACAAATATACCCTGGAAAGGCAAATGGCAGATCTGGCATACGAAAAAGACATTGCCTTCAAAGATTACCGACGCAAAAAGGAACTTTACGAATCTGATCATATTTCGGAACAGGAGTTTGAAGACGCACAAAGAGAATATGATATCACCCATCAAAGATATGATATTGCTTACCGTGCCATGAAACATGATTCTATCTACACCGAAACACAAATGATACAGATCAAAGAATCAATTGACCGCATGGAAGATAACCTGCAAATGCTCAATAGCAACCTTGAAAACCTTGTCATTACTGCGCCCGTTACCGGACAACTATCCTCCTTTAATGCAGAAATTGGTGAATCAAAACAGTCTGGAGAAAACCTGGGGCAGATCGATGTACTGGATGGCTTTAAAATTAAAGCCCGCGTTGATGAAAGGTACGTAAGCAGAACATACATTGGTCAACCCGCTCAACTGGATTATAACGGAGAAAAATATGATTTAACCATTCAAAAGATCTATAGTGATATTACAGGGGGTGCCTTTGAAGTAGACCTGCTCTTTGAGGAGAACATTCCGGATGGGATCCGGAGAGGACAAACCATTCCGTTGCGACTGCAGTTTAGTGGCGTTGATAATGATGCTCTTATTATACCCAGAGGTGCATTTTACCAGGAAACCGGCGGAAACTGGATTTATGTGCTGGACGCACAGGAAAAACAAGCCATAAAAAGAACAATTGATATTGGAAGACAAAATATACACCACTATGAAGTCCACGAAGGTTTGATGCCTGGAGAAAAAGTTATTGTGTCATCCTATGATGCTTTCGGAAATAAAGACAAATTAATTTTCAAATAATCGTCCCCCAAAAAAAGATTTTTATCAATTTTACGTTATTATTCATTTTTAAACCATACCATCATGATCAGAACAGTGAATTTAACAAAGGTTTTTCGAACCGAAGAAGTAGAGACCACCGCATTAAATAATGTTTCCTTCGAAATCAAAGAAGGTGAATTTGTTGCCATTATGGGACCCTCCGGATGTGGCAAATCAACTTTGTTGAATATTTTAGGACTGCTCGACAATCCATCTAAAGGTGAGTATCATTTTTTACTCAACGAAGTTTCCAGATATTCTGAAAAACAAAGAGCAAACCTTCGCAAAAAGAATATCGGATTTGTCTTCCAGAACTTTAACCTTATTGATGAGCTCAACGTATTCGAAAATGTTGAACTCCCATTGGTATATCTGGGATACAGTGCTTCGGAAAGAAAAAAACGAGTAGAGGAAGTACTGGAGCAAATGCAAATTATGCATCGGAAAAATCACTTCCCTCTCCAATTATCTGGTGGACAGCAGCAGCGAGTGGCCGTTTGCAGGGCAGTAGTTGCCAAACCTCACATTATTCTTGCTGATGAACCTACCGGAAATCTCGACTCAACACATGGTGATGAAGTTATGAACCTGCTGGAAGAGTTGAACAAAGGGGGTACTACCATCATCATGGTTACTCACTCTCAAAGGGATGCTTCTTATGCACAAAGAGTAATAAGACTATTTGACGGACAAATTGTAACCGAAGATAAAACAACAGAGTTTGTGCTTACATCTGTTTCCAAATAAAAATATACCACTGCTGAAATTTTCAAATACCATGTTTTATAAAACAGAGAAAAGAGCATAATACTTCCTTAGAATTTGCAGACAACTAACCGGTCTGTATTTTCAGGGATGTCTTAACTTTTTGCTGTTTCATTCAAATAAATTTAATTTAACTGGTAAAATGGAATCCACTTTAGTTTATTATTCACTTTTGTGACGTACTCGGGATGTGGGTTTCATTTGATTAAATTGTAAAGTAGTAATATCTTCTGTAAAAGATCTTTCGTATGCTCAAAAACTATCTTATAACAGCCTGGCGAAGCTTGCAAAGAAATAAGTTGTATGCCATCATTAATGTATTTTGCCTTTCGGTGGGCATTACTGGTGCTATACTTATTTCTTTGTTTCTTCATCATGAGTTTTCTTTCGACAGGTATCATGAAAAGCATGCGAACATATACAGAATAGAAGGATTGTATACCATCGGGGGAAACCCGAACCACCTGGCAATTACACCTTTCCCGTTGGGCCCGGCATTGAAAAAAGAATATAGTCAGGTACAGGAATATGTGAGAATCTATTTTATGAATGACATTACCGTAAACATTGATGATGAAAAATTTATCGAAGACAATATAGTTTATGCTGATTCTACATTTTTTGATGTGTTTACACATGAACTTATTCTGGGCGATCCGGACAAAGCACTTACAGAACCCAACTCTGTGGTGCTTACACAAAGTATCAGCGAAAAGTATTTTGCCAACAACGATCCGCTGGGGAAAAGTTTAAAACTAAACCAGGAAACCTACACCATTACGGGGGTTATGAAAGATTTTCCTGATAACGGCCACCTGGAACCGGAGGGACTCGTTTCCATGAGTTCTCTGGACAATAATCTGGTATATTCCTTATCACCCAACCTTTTTTGGAATATAAACACCAATTTTACCTATGTCCTGTTTCACGAAAATACTCAGCCTGAGCAGGTGTTTGGTAATATGAATGAGTTTCATGAAAAATATACGCTCCCCATTGGAAAAATGATCGGTGGATATTCTGAATTTACCTATACACCACTTAGCGAAGTAAGGTTTAGTAAAGTTACATTTTCACCCAATCCAACCTCCAAAACAATTTTATACGTATTGAGTATTGTAGCCGTTTTTCTGGTGATCATTGCTGCTGTAAATTATACCAATCTTGCTACTGCACGTGCTTCCATAAGGTCTAAAGAGATTGGAATCAGAAAAGTATCTGGTGCAGGCAGAGGGCAACTGATCATACAGTTTCTTTCCGAATCAGTATTTATCGCATTGATTTCCCTTGTCTTCTCTTTTCTGATCATAGAATTTATTTTGCCCGGTTTTAACCACTTGTCAGAAAAGTCTTTTCAATTGTATGATCTATTCAGATGGCCCATATTTTTCTATCTGATTTTGATCACTCTTTTTACAGGAATTCTGGCCGGTTTTTATCCTTCACTTTTCATCAGCAACATGAGCCCATCCACAATTTTGAGAGGGTCGAAAGGATCAAAAGGTGGGTCGGTACTTCTGAGAAAATCACTGGTTGTTTTTCAGTTTGCCATTTCAATTATGCTCATTACCGGTACACTAATGGTTCAGAATCAATTGAAATTTTTGCAAAACAAAGATCTTGGACTGAAAACCGAAAACAGGGCAGTTTTGCGCATCCAAAACCAGCAATACAGAGATAGAATAGAAACCCTTGAAAGCATCGTTCGGGAAAATCCGGATATCATTCAAACAACCAAAACATTTTCTGTTCCGGGAAGGGGTTTTAATAAAAATGCCATCTGGGTAGAAGCAGAAGAAGGTATGAAAGAAGCTACTGTTACTTCCAACTATGTTGATGAAAATTATTTTGAGTTCTTTGAAATAGAAATCCAGGAAGGAAGGAATTTTGACGAAAAATTGCAAAGTGATGCCGAAACAGCTATTATCATCAATGAATCGGCGGCAAAAACTTTTGGATGGCAAGACGATCCTTTGGGAAAAACCGTTCAATGGCAGTTGGACTCTTTGGGAAACCCTACCGTGACGCAAAAAGTAATTGGTGTTGTAAAGGACCATAATCTGTTGAATCTGAACCATGCTGTTGAACCTGTCATGTATATGCTCGGTGCAGATCAAGGTATTTATCAGAATTTGATTGTACACTTTACCCCCGGAACCGAAAACAAGACCCTTGCTTTTCTTGAAGATTCTTCCTACGAATTCGACTCTGAAAATTTCCCAAATATTTCTCTTGTAACCAGCGGCTATCGCGAGCAATTTGAAAATGAAGAAAGACTCAGCACTATATTTAGTGTTTTTGCTGTTGTTTGCATTCTCATATCTTTTATTGGATTATTTGGTTTATCTTCATTCATTACCGAACAAAGAAAACGCGAAATTGGTGTGAGAAAAGTCCTGGGATCCAGCGAATGGTCTATCTTAGGTTTATTTTACAAGGAATTTACATTGCTGATACTCATCTCTATCCTTATCACAATACCTGTTACCTGGGTTTTGCTCGATATGTGGCTCAATCAGTTTATTTATCGTATTTCTATCATCCCCGAACCATTCATTGTGTCATCTGTCATATCTTTATTGATTGCCCTTGTAACAGTAAGTTATCACACACTCAGAGCCGCCAATATTAATCCGGCTGAAATAATCCGTTCCGAATAGATTTTCACACTCCAATGATTCATTTCCTAACTCATTGTTCATAAAAACTTCACCATGTTCCTGAAGCAATTTTGAACTTATTTTTGGGAAGGTGGAATTATGTATTGATTATATGATTTAACATGCATTGATGCTCAACTGGAAAAATTAGCCAATCTTATTCTGGAAAATAATGCTTTTACGCTGGTAGCGAAGATGAAAGAAATTGTTCCGGAATACATCAGTAATAATTCTGTTTATGATGTACTGGACAATAAAAACCTTACCCTTAACAATAAGCAAGGTTTTTAGATCATTTTGTTTTCACACTTTCCCGGGAAACTGTTTTCTTCTCAAATTCTGAAAGAGAGACGCTCCAGAGATGTTTTGAATCCTTTTTTACGAAAAAGTACTAAAAAACAATATTTTCCTTCAGATCATACACAAATACATGTATTTTTGTTACATGAACCGAGCCATGACAAAAATTTTGACACACACGCGGATGATTAT
>CAYMLS010000165.1:0-10826 GCA_964390665.1 uncultured Bacteroidales bacterium
CCCATGCCCATCCCTTTACTTTTTTAAAAGGCAGATAAAATCCTGAAGCGGCCACCCCACCAATGCCGTGAAATATTATTCCTGCGATTATCGACATAATCTCATATTTAGCAAACTTTAATCACCTTCATTTTCAATAATTTACCCAACTTTTCAAGTACCGGTGTTACATCACCCACCCCAATGGCACAATGATGAGCAGGTCCATAGCTGTTCCATGTTTCCACGAAAGCTCTTACCCCTATTGAAAAACGGTAGCGGCTGTTGGTATTTCCAATTTCCAATATTGGCCCGGGTACCGATTCACCAGTTGCGGTAAGCAGCATCAAATCACCATTTGATTGCTGAACCACGGATAAGAGCGTGACCGTACCATGCTTTACCGACATTTCAACAGAAAGACCCCGACCCACTTTGCCATGATACACTTCGAGGGGCTTTACCTTTACTTTCCCTTCAGCAATTTTAACATGTCCGGGGCCATCGTGTCCCATTAGTACCACATCGTCATTATAATCGATAGCATAATATTCGGTAAAAGAACCACCACAACCAATGATGTCTAATATTTTCATTGCCTGCACATTTTTTACTTCATACTCGCCCGCTACTGGAACTCCGTTGACAGTGAGGAGCGAATTACCCAAAATGATGGTAGCAATGGTGGATTCGTTTTCATTTCCACTTCCTTTGTAGAAATAGGCCATTGAACCAAGGTTGTGAATTTCAACAAGTTTATCAAGTGCCAATGATGTACGCGCGGCATCGGAAAGGTCATTTTCGGAACAATCGTCCTGAACATCAAAAACTGAACGAAAATATTGGATCCGGTCTATGATGTTATCATCAGAAATGGTTTCGTGTAAAGCGGTAAGCTCGTCAACTTCCATAATTTCAATATGTCCGCCAAACTGCACCAATTGTTGAGTGAGATCGGTGTAAATGTCGAGCATACCGTTGTAGTAAGTCCCCATCAACCCCATCCGGTTGTGAAACATAACACTTTTTACCCTTGCAGCTATCACCCATTCATGTACTTCTTGCCAAACCGGGTCATCAGGATTATTGAGAACACCAGTGGCCTGATGGAAGTCGATACCTGCACGGTTAAAAACACTGGCGATCTCGGGCACAGAGCAAGCGGCGCAATGAGCCAACCATTCACCCGTCATTTTCTGACGGTTTTTCATGGCATTGAACATCTGGTAATCAATGGCTTCTTGGGGCGACAGGTTGAGGATAATTACGGGCACCCCGGCGCGTTGCACAACAGGCAACACAGTTGAAGAAAGAGCATAGGTGGTTACATGCAAAAATAGGATATCAACATCCTGCTGACGGAAATAATGTCCGGCATTGATGGCCTTTTCCGGCGTATCAATCATTCCGGCATTCATAATTTCCGCACTCTCTTTCCCAAGGTTATTTTCGGTTTGTTTTAAATAACCCTTCAGCCGGTCTTCCAGCCCATCAAACTGTGACCAGTATGTATCCAAACCAATCCCAAACAAACCTATTTTTAAATTGTAACCCATTTATTTTCTGAATTTGTTTTTGAAATCACTTTTCTTATCATGGGAAAAAAGACAGGTTGCAAAAAAATACAACCTGTCTTTTGTAAGATAAAACTAAAAACTAATCACCCTTACTCTTTCACAATCAATTTTCTCAGGGTATTTTTATCTCCCAAAATTTCTACAATGTATAAACCATCCGTTAAATCAGAAAAATTAATGGTGTTCTCGGTTTGAAGATCAATCTCTTGTACCACAAGACCTGAAATGTTATATATCCGAACCTTTGAATACAATTGTTGGGAATTGATGATGACCAAATCAGAAGAAACCGGGTTAGGATAGATTTTCACCCCATCTTCATCCATCTCATTTATAATACCTGTATCATTCAGATCAACGGTAAAGGTGATTTCATCATAAATATCAGGATCATCCAGCAGTCTGCCTCTGACAGTAAATGATCCATTCGCATCCACCGATGCAATACGTAAACTGTGACCAAAATCAATCGTTTGTACATCAACACTGTCAGAAATTACTTCCCAGTTAATGTTTTCACCGAGCGCATCCTCCGGAATTATTTCAGAACGTACCCATAAACCCGGATTATTACTGTTTAAAGTGGTTGTTTCAGCACTAAGTGTAACACTCTCCTGCCTGATGTAGTCAACATATCCCAGTGGCTTGTTAAACCCAGGATTATCCCCTTTAACACCTAGAACCACCACTGAGTATTTGGGTACCTTCACAATCATCCCATTTTCAAAAGTGGTGAACTGCTCCAGGGTGTCGATCACTGCATCCCTTGAATCTACAGACTCACCAGAGTACACATAGTATTTGAGTGAATTGGGATCAATATTGAATTCGGTGGCAATAATGATTTCAACATAATGGTCGTTACTGTAATCGCGACTGCTGAGTATGATATTATAAATCGTATCATTTGCAAAAACATGAGTTCCTACTGGTTTGAAATCGAGCACAATCCCGCCACTACTTTCAATTGTTTGCAATGTTGAATAATCCGTTTTCAGGTATTGGCCTATTGCGAAATCGTTGATAAATTTTCCCAGGATAAATTTCGGCATCCTTTTGTTATCTTCATTCAACGATACCATGGCCCATTTGCCTCCTGTAAGTGAGAACAGAGTAGGGTACACTGACCCGTATTTAATATTTTCCAAACCATGATCAATAACGGGTAATGCCTGTCCAATGCGCCCAAAGTAAGTGTTTTTACTACAATCTGTTTCGTAAAGGTAGGACTTCTTTACTTCTCCGGTAAGATTGAGCATTTCCCCATTGTAGTATTTCAATCCATTTACATTGTTGGCTACCTTTTGAAAAACATTTTTGTAATAGTCAGAACCTTCGCCTTCAATACTTCCTCCATCGCCCACATTAGCGCTTAAGTAACCACCCAAACCGATGTAATCCATGTGCAAGGTATCTATCAGGTTGAAAATCCGGTTGTTTACTCCATAACTAAAACTGGGGTCAGGATTACGACCGCTATACACGAAGGAAATTTTTTCAGGATCGTAATAAGGTGAAGACCTCATCAAGGTTTCCATTTCTTTTGCCCAGTTTGTGTATTTTTCCTGGGTATCAATAGAAGGCGCCACGTCGTGAGTTGATCCCCAGGTTTCATTACCAAATTCAAAAAGCAAATGTTTCGCTTTGGGAAGAAACGGTTCCGTGTAACCTTCGGCAATTCTCCTGGCACCCCATTCCGTTGAACCATCACCGGCAATGTATTCAAGAAAATGGAGGAATGTATTTTCATTGGTTATCCAATCGCATGTTTCGCATACCCCCGCTGTAAAGGATACTACTGCATCAAGCGTATCAATTGAATAGGAGAAGAAATCGGCAACAGTAAAGGGTGCTGTACCTGAGTATTCTGACAATGACCAGGAATTTACGGTTATAGTACCCCATCTAAGCAAGGATGGGTTCAGGTCTTTGAGAAGCTCAATCTTTAATTCACCATTGTTGCCGAGCCCATGTCCACCATTTGATCCAAACCCATCAAACGCACCGATAGATTCTGCTTCAATGGTCAGGCTACCTGTTTTTACTCCTAAATTGTCAGTTAGAGGATCAAAGGAATTGGTAGTAATTGTTACCGGATCACTTTTCCCCAGGTTTCCACTTGCATCTATGGCTTCAACTTCAAAACTGTATTCTGTTTGAGGATTGAGAACAGAAACAACCACGGATGGTTCAAGTATCACGCCATCAGAATTGTATAAATCATTATCCACGTAAACATTGTAACCAAAGATTCCTGTATCGTCAATAGCCTCATCCCATATTAGTTTTATAGCCATGGGCGCGATGGTTTCGGCACTTATATTTGTTGGCGGTTGAGGATTGTTATTGTCGACCGGGTAGGTAACAAGGTTGATTACGTTACTTATTTCAGACTCATTCGCGGCCTCGTCGGAAGAGGAAACCACGAAAGAATATTGCGTATCGGGTTCGAGCCCTGTAACTTCCACTCCGTTATTTGCTATCAGTGTTTCATTCCATAGCGAACCATTCACATAAAGGTTGTACCCGGTTACACCATTATTATCGGTTGATTCTTCCCAGTTTAACACTACGGAATTACTTGAATAACCAATCAGATTAAGCGATAAAGGTGCAGTAGGTTTTTCAATATCGTAGATATAATAACTATTTTCACCTCCAATTATTTCCCTTGTACCCGATGGGGTTTCCCATTCGATATACATATCAGGATGGAAAACATACCAATGGTTGCTATAGATGGCATAGATTTCACCCGCTTCGAGATAGACAAAATCAGAAATGACAGTCTTTCCATCCTGTATGCCAACGTTTCCATGGTTATCAGATTTGCTTGCAATGATTTCAGCATTGGCGTAATCGCTGTCTGAACTTAACCATAACGCACCATCTGCGTCTTTATAAAAATAGAAGATATAGTTTCCGGTTTCGGGAGGGATTATATACCCTTTGAGCATGGTAGTTGCCATACTCCATGATTGGCATAAAGTAGGGTGCCCGCATCCAGCACCCGAGATAAAGGCAAACTGATCCCAATCAAAATTTTCTTCTTCAGGGACTACTGCTTCAGCAAGCACTTCATGA
The DNA here is from genome assembly GCA_964390665.1 of uncultured Bacteroidales bacterium. Taxonomy (GTDB): domain Bacteria; phylum Bacteroidota; class Bacteroidia; order Bacteroidales; family UBA7960; genus SKVR01. Next base: position 4,641 of record CAYMLS010000165.1, read on the forward strand.
TAATTTGGTATGGCGTCAACCACATTGTTCTCCTGCCAAAAAACAGCATCATGCACGGTCCAGTTCATTCCATAGGTTGTATAGGGTACCACGTGCACCACAAAGTCAGTTTGGAAGGTGCCATCAGGGTCTTCAAGGGTTACAGTGATGGTAACATTGCCCAATATCCCTTTTTCTTCAATTAAGAGGGTACCAAAAGTGTTCTCACTGTTAAATTCAGTGATTACAACTTCTACAATTGAGTTGTCGGAAGAATTAGCAGTTACAGTTACTGCCTGTTCTCCTGTGCCACCATCACTCAAATCAGGAATCAAAACAGTGCTTTGACCAGACCCCACAAACACTTGTTGATCCGGTATCAATGAAAGAGATGGAAGGTCAGGGTTCACAATCTCTATTTCAAATGTTTCTGTTACAGTATCAACCCTGCCATCGGCAGTTCCGCCGTCATCTTGTATGGTAAGTGTTACTGTAACAAGGCCATATTCATTGTTAGTGGGAGCCAGTATTATTTCACCACCGGTTTGATCTGCATTAAGATTAACCGTTAGGTTTGGAAGAATATCAGGTGCCGAACTTGTAGCTGACGCATTTATAATTTGGGTAGCTGACGGACCGGGAACAACACCGGTAAAAGGGATGGAAAGTGGTCCTTCATCAGCTACAAGAAAGGGCTGATCAGGAATTGAATCAACCGAAGGGGTATCGGAAACCATCTCCTTGCCATTGCAGGCCAATTTTGTTAACAGATAACGATGCTCACCACCCTCCTGGTAACTATGAATATAAGCACCAACCGATTGAACATTGTCGGGTGTGAGAGCCAGGTATGTTAAACCATCAAGATCAGTGGGCTTTGGGAATGCCGAAGGATCAAATTCTGCCCATCTTTTGCCGGCATCACTATTGTTTACAAAGGTTTCAAGGGTGGTTTCACTTGTTCCACCGACGATATTAAACTCTGAAATGTAATATTTATCTCCGTTTTGAATTACAAATCGTGAAGTACATGTTCCCTTCAGCCATTTGTTTCCAAGTGTAAATACTGAAGTCTCATCAAGCGAAACCGCACTTGTTGGAGATTCAAGAGTAAGTAAGGATTTTGGCCACGTTAAAATGGTAACACATTCGGTAGTGGCGGTGGTGGATGAATTTGCTGCATCATAACGAATGGTGCCGCCATTTTCCAATTTCCATTTTGAAATGTTGTAATTTTCTGGTAATGAAGCCCATATACCACCTCCAAATTGTGCCTCGGGAACTGTATCAATTGCAGATGTTGACAGAAAGGGTGTTGAAGCGTCAAAAGGATGAATGCAAAGTCCATCAATAACAGGAACATCATCAAAAGTCATAGTTGCTTCAAAAGAAAGACTATCGCTATAAAACCCAATGAGCTCTATATCACTGGGGATAAAAGTTTGCGCGGTAAGCATGAAGCTAAAAAGCATTAATACTGCCGTGTTAAGTAATTTAATTTGTTTTGCTTTTTTCATCTGTTTATATTTATTAATTCGGTCAGATGGAGCTCGCCAAAACTCCGGCTTTGTGTTTTTGCCCATGCTACGAATTATAGTCATCCGCGTGTGTGTCAAAAAATTTGTCATGGCTCGGTTCATAGTAAGTTGTGTTTTGTTGGTAATTTTGATACCTGCATAATATTTTTGATATCTTTGATGAAATAAAATTCAGGTAATTGTTGTATATTGAAAATCACGTTAAAAGTATGGAGTAATGTGATCATAACAAATAGATAAAATGTCAATCAGATATACAAAATGACAGCAAATAAGTCAAAATCCTTTAGAGAATACACTTCTATCAATCTCCAACAAAACCACTGGGGGATAAAAATAAAAACAGCCGGATATTCATCAATTCTTCCTGGTGAGGAATACCCAGAAAAGGAACACCCCTCCGAGTATTATTTTACATGGCGAAAGGGACGAATACTGAATGAATATCAAATTATTCTAATCACCCATGGAAGCGGGGAGTTTGAATCAGCATCCTGCCGCTTGCGAAAAATTGAGCCCGGTACAGTCCTGATTATTTTTAAAGGTGAATGGCACAGGTATCGCCCCTTTAAAACGAGAGGATGGACAGAATACTGGATAGGATTTGACGGCGAACATGCAGAGCAAATTATAAAAAATTCGCTTTTCGTTCCTTCTAAGCCACTTATCAAAATTCCAAATGACGCAAGGTTTGTTCAATTGAAGATTGAATTATTAAACCTTCTGGAAGAGAAAGCTCAGGGAAATGAGAAGATTGTTGCATGCAATGTTCCGGTTTTGCTCGCCATGCTTGAGAGACAAATTCGCAACAATACAAAAAATACGAATAGTAAAGAGTACATGGTAAATAAATTTCAGGTGATATTGATTGAAAACTATCTCACGGAAATTGATTTCAAACAAATAGCAGATAAAATGAAAATTAGTTACACCTGGTTAAGAAGGTCTTACAAGGAAGTAGTGGGACTATCGCCCCATCAGTTTGTGCTTAAGCTTCGACTGCAAAAAGCGCGTGACCTTCTTACTCTTCATCCCAATAAACAAATAAAAGAGATCGCTCTTGAAAGCGGGTTTAACTCCCCTTATTATTTTTCTAAATATTTTAAGGCAGAAACCGGGATTTCTCCTGCTGAATACCGCGAGCAACAAAACAAATCAGGATTTTGAGATCGCGTTTCTGACTTTTGTTATTTTTTACACTTCCAAAGTTTGAAAAAATCCATTTCAAAGATGATAAAATACGGAGACCACCCTGCATTGAAACCACCTTTGTTGATGCATGATACTTTAGTCCGCTGAAAATACCGGATGATGTTTATCGGGTTGCAGGGAGGGGTGCCGGGTAGGGTTGGCCGGATAAGTTTAACCACATAGATAAAAAGCAAGATAAGAAGGGATTTACTTTTTATCCGGTTATTGGATATAGTTTGGATGTTAAAAGAAAGCAATGCAATGAAAACGATATGCTGAAATCGTTTTTCATTTGACCTGTGAAAATCGTATTTGAAGGGAAATCAATTCAATAAATCAGCAAGGGTTTCACTTTTTATTATGCCCTGATTTTATATTTTTGTCATATTATCAAACCAAAACTGTCATTTCTTGCGCAAGGTAGTTTTTTATATTCCGGTTTTTGTTTTTCAATGGGTTTTACTGCTGGTGCCCTGTTTGTTGTCTGGTCAGCAGAAGATGCTGTTTCATCATCTTGATCTTGGCGAATCGTACAAAAATATTATTGCGTTAACTGTTTATCAATGCTCGGATAACTATCTGTGGGTAGGCACGAAAACAGGATTGATACGTTTCGATGGTTATTCCACTATTCATTATGGTTTAAAGGAAGGTCTTTCAAACGAAGAAATACATGCTATCCATGAAGATGATAATAATTCTATCTGGTTGGGTACCCGAAATGGTTTAAACCAAATGGATAAATCAACCGGCACCATTACAAATTTTCTTGTTTCAAACAAAGATGAACGAAAAGAACTGGAATGGATTCATGACATCTTTGAGCATAAGGATGGTAGTTTTTGGATCTCTTTCGCGAAAGGTTTTGTTGTACATTTTAATCCCCAAAATGGTGAAAGATATCTTTATAAGACCAAAGAATTTGCAGAAGATGGTTCTCTTGCCGGGTCTGTTTATAAAATAATCAGTTTCAATAATCATTTGCTTGCTGTTTCTTCTTTAGGTCTGCTAAGGGTCGATACCACCAAAAAATTACTTGAACCCATTTCTATTCCTGCCCTTGCGAATGTTCATTTACAAGACGCTGCCAGTAAAGGCAATACCCTGTTCATTGTTACCCAACAGGGTAATATCGTGCAACTGGAAAACAATATGAATATCACCAGGGAACTCAGGACAGGCTTAGACAACGATTTTCGTTTTTCACTCCATGTTCATGATAACGCTTTATGGCTGGGAACCTTCCAGAAGGGGCTATACCGCTATGAGATTGATGATTTTAATCCTACCCATTTCCTGTATTCTGATATCGAAAATTCCATCCCGGACAATACCATACGCGATTTCTTTGATCCGGGAAAGGGGAAACTATGGATGGCTACTGACAACGGCATTTGTAAACTGGATAAATACCGTTTCAAATTCAACCCTTCAAATTTTAAAGCATTTCAGGATTTTCATAATGAAGTATTTTGTATAAAAAGCATTGGCGACAGCATTTTTGTAGGGGGTAATAATGGATTGGTACTCTTTAACGGAGAAATACTTTTGGAAGGTATTGAAGCACATGATATCTGGCGATACGAAGATCAAAAGTATTTTATTGCTGCAGGTAAAGATGGACTTTTAAAAACCAATGATTTTAAACGGTATGACACCCTGCAAACCCCAAATATTTCACCCAGGGTAATCCTGGAGGATGAAAACTTTATTTGGGTGGGCGGTGAAGGCGGATTGGTTAGAAGGGACAAAAAAGATCATAATGAAACGATCTTTCTATCCTTTGAAATAGAGCCCGTGGTATCATCTATGCTACTTCAAAATGATACAATTTTATGGGTTGGAACCTGGACAAAGGGTCTTTTCAGATTGAATACCCAAACCCTGAAATACCGGCAATATCATTCTGAAACCAATACTGCCAGAGGACTTTCATGGGGATTTATCAATTCCATGCACCTTGACAGACAGGGTGAGATATACGTGGGGACTTTAACCGGAGTCAATATTTATGACGAAGTGGCAGATCGATTCCATACCCTTCACATTTCGCCAAATACTGAAAATGATCACATCTATGCCATGTTACCTCATGAAAATGACACAATGCTTTGGTTATCTACTAATTATGGTCTTGTACTATTTGATGTTGACAATCGCGGGTTTACCATTTGGGACGATAATAATGGATTGCCAGAGGTGAAGTTTGCTAATAGTGCCGCAAAACTGCATGATACTCTCTATTTTGCAACCAAAGAAGGAGTTGTCCTGATCCCAACCGGATGCATTGACCTAAACCCCCATCCCCCAAATTTAAAAGCATCTTTCATCTCTGATGATGGCAAAAAGACCCCGATATTCCCGGGTGCAACGATTATTTTCACAACGGATCAAAAGATGCCTTCCATTGAAATGACAGGTATTGAACTCACAGTTTCACAACGAAACCAATACCAGTGGACCTTCAAAAAAGAAAATGATACATTTGTCAGATCCGGTCGTGATAGAACATTTTTTCCGGGTAGTCTGGCACCCGGCACATACAGTTTCAGTTTTACTGCATCAAATAGCGATGGGGTCTGGAATGGAAATCCTATGAATTTTACCTTGCTGGTGAATAAATCGTGGTATACATCGGCATGGGTGGTTGGAGTGGTACTGGTGGTTGTTACGATCCTGATTATTTTAATCCGCGTTTTTGTCAGACCTGGAAAATCATCGAAAATTGAAAGGTATGCCCGAAGCAATGTTGCAGAAGAAAAACTCAGGAAATATGTCAATCTGTTGGATGCATGGATGGAAGACGAAAAACCGTTTAAAGCATCTGCCATTTATCTGGATGATGTTGCCAACCATCTCAACATAAATTCCAATCTTTTGTCGCAGGCTATCAATCAGGTAAAAGGGGTAAATTTTCATGAATACATCAATCAACAAAGGGTAAAAGAAGCAAAACGGCTTTTGTCTGATCCGGAAAACAAATCGCTCAATTTATTTGGTGTTGGGTTAGAAGCCGGGTTCAATTCCAAATCTACCTTCTATGCCGTTTTCAAAAAAAAGGTAGGGATGACACCCGCCCGCTACAGGGCAATATCACAGAAATAAATTTGTACGAGACACAGTAGTTTATTCGGTTTCTTAACTGTTTCTCTCCCCATTAAAAGATATCCAAACTTACCTTTTCGGATTACTTTTTATATCATTTTGCTTACTATTGCAGCATTAAACCGACCTTTTAAAAAAATAATGGTAAAAAAACTTTTAACGATTTCAATCCCCTTCGCTTTATCATCCTGTAACTTTTATCAAGGTGAAATAAATAATTCCAATCAAAAACCACCCAATATTATTCTCATTCTGGTCGATGATATGGGCTATTCTGATTTAAGTTGCTACGGAAGTGAAATCAATACGCCCCATCTCGACAAAATGGCCCGGGAGGGTTTGCAAATGACACAGTTCTATAATGCGGCACGTT
>CAYMLS010000166.1:0-10817 GCA_964390665.1 uncultured Bacteroidales bacterium
AGAAACACTACCATCAGGTGAGATAAACATGGAAATAGCAGGAAACCAGGGTGACCAAACCCTTACCCTGGAAATACCACAACTGGAACCCCTGGAGCAGACAGATATTCTTTTCGATGCCGATATGACCGGACAAGGACGTGTTATGTTTGATTACGATATTGATGTAACAGGAGATGTGGTTGCAACCAATAACACAGGAAGTTTTGCGATTTTTGCCAGCAGGGTGGATCTGCAACAGCCGGGCAGCTGGTTTATACAGGATTTCGAGACTATCTTTTCTTTGCGGGAGACCGACTGGAGTATTTTCAATGTCAATGACGACAACAGATACTGGGGTATCAGGGTGAATGATCCGGGTTTATCTTTAAGCGGACACAACTACCTGGTTTATTTTACAGGAAATACAACACAACCGGCCAACGATTGGGTGATCAGTGGTTGCTACGATCTGAATGAGGAGCTCCGCTACAAAGCAGCTTTTTATTATCGTCTCGGATCAGGAGATCATAACCTGAGAATGGCACTGGGTACTTCACCCTTCCCTGATGCCATGGAACAAACGATTTTGGAAGAAATATCAATGACAGAACCCAATGAACCTTATAAAGCGCTGGAAAACAGTTTCGGGATCGGACAGTCAGGAAAATACCATTTCGGTATTCAGCAATTCAGCAAAGCCGGGCAGGGTAGCTCGCTTGTGGACGATCTGGTGGTTATTGCACAACCTTTGATCCTGCCCGTAGACATGGAGCAGGTGAATACTGACCCCGGCAACCAGATCACCATAGAAGCATTGGGCAGCGACTCGCTCAGATGGTACGCCGATGAAGAGCTTACCCAGATCATCGGAGAGGGAAGCACATATACGCACACTTTTACCGACGAACTTATTACTGTTTATGCAGCAGAAAGGGTTTACGGCATTACCGGACCCGCTGACCTGATTGAACTCGGACCAGGAATGCAGACAGATGATAACGATCTGCCAATCGGTGATCTGTCCATTTACCCCAACCCTGCCTCCGAACAAATATTTCTGGATGTGCCCACACAGGAACAATGGACCGTGAAGATCTACGACATGCTGGGAGAACTCATAAAAACAATTGATATTCAGGATCCCGAAAATCTCAACATCGATATTTCTGCATTTCCCCAGGGTATGTATATTGTGAATCTGCAAGGCAAAGACCAAAAACTTCAGGGTAGCTTTGTGAAGTTTTAAAGGAGGAATATGATGTCTGATATCCAGTGCTGGAAAGAAACATTTAATACTTTGTTCTTCAAGCACTCGCGGAAGTTATGCATTTGATTGCCGGTGCAAACAAAAAAGGCAGGGAGAACTCCCTGCCTTTTTTGTGCTGCAAATGATCGATCATAAGGGGATGTTCCCATGCTTTTTGGCAGGTACCACCTCGCGCTTGTTTTCAGTCATTTCCAGAGCTTGTATCAATTTCAGGCGGGTTTGCCTTGGGAAAATAATCTCGTCGATATGGCCAGCCTCTGCAGCTTTGTAAGGAGAGCAGAATCTTTCTTTGTAATCCTCGGTTGTTTTTGCCTTTTCATCATCGTTGAGTTTGTTGCGGTATAAAATATTGACCGCCCCTTCCGGTCCCATGACGGCGATCTCCGCGGTAGGATAGGCATAGTTTACATCGGCACCCAAATGCTTGCTGGCCATTACAACATAGGCACCTCCATAGGATTTGCGTGTGATCACCGTAATTTTGGGTACGGTAGCTTCCGCATAAGCATACAGCAATTTAGCTCCATGTTTGATGATACCCCCGTGCTCCTGATCAACCCCTGGCAAAAAGCCAGGTACATCACAAAAAGTGATAATCGGTATGTTGAACGAATCGCAAAAACGCACAAAACGGGCTGCTTTTACAGAAGCATCAATATCGAGAACACCAGCAAGCATGGCGGGTTGGTTGGCAACCATGCCCACCGTTTTTCCATTGAGGCGGGCAAATCCAACAATAATATTCTGAGCGTAATGCGGATGTACCTCAAAGAAATTATAATCATCGGCAACAGCCACAATGAACTCCTTCATGTCGTAAGGTTTATTGGGATCGGTGGGGATAAGATCCCGCAGCTTCATCTCCTCGCGATGGGGGGAGTCGGTACAGGGTTTTACCGGTGGATCTTCCATGTTGTTGGATGGGAGAAAGCTGATCAGTTCGCGGATCATCATCATGGCCTGCTCATCATCATCGGCCGTAAAATGTGCCACTCCACTTTTTGCATTGTGCGTCATGGCACCACCCAGTTCTTCTTTGCTTACCTCCTCGTGGGTTACGGTTTTGATAACATCGGGCCCGGTAACGAACATATAACTTGTTTTGCGCGCCATAAAAATAAAATCGGTAATGGCCGGCGAATACACAGCACCTCCGGCACAAGGCCCCAGAATAGCACTGATCTGCGGAATAACACCACTGGAGCGTACATTGCGGATAAATATATCGCCATAACCAGCCAAACTTTCCACGCCCTCCTGTATGCGTGCCCCACCGCTGTCGTTCAATCCGATGAGCGGTGCACCCATCTTCACGGCAAGATCCATGACTTTGATCACTTTGTTGGCATTGGACCGGCTGAGCGAACCACCAAAAACGGTAAAATCCTGTGCGAAAACATACACCAGGCGCCCGTCGATCTTTCCATAACCGGTTACGATACCATCTCCGGGTATCTTTTCCATTTGAAAATCTTCATTGGTATTGACCACAAATTTGTCAATTTCAACAAATGTACCTTTATCCAGTAATTCGCTGATGCGCTCACGGGCCGTTTTACGACCTGAAGCATGGATCTTATCGATCTTATCCTGACCACCTCCCATTTCTGCGGCCTGATGCATCTTTGAAAGCCTGTCAATTTTGTCAACTGTCTTCATATTCTATTATTTTTCAGTTTTTAAATTTTTATTCCAGCACAATCATTACTTTGCGTGCTTCCACATTATCACCTTCTTTTACACGGATCTCCTTCACCACCGAATCTTTTTTGGACTTGTACTCACTTTCCATTTTCATGGCAGAAATAATGATGAGTGTCTGTCCTGTTTCTACCTTCTCGCCAACAGTTACGGGTATTTTTACAACTTTGCCGGGAATAGGTGCTATGATGGTGTTTTCGGCGTCCTCTTCCAGACCTTTCATCCGGGAAGCGCGGTATTTGGATTCTGCATCAATCACCTCCACCTCATAAGAGCGCTTGGTTGTATTAACCGTGTATTTTTTAACATTATCGCCCGGGATCAATTCTACATTATGGGAATTGTTTTGATGAAGGATGGAAAAGTTGCCCTGCCCAACCTTTACAAAATCCATTTTATATTCCTTACCATCTACCTTGATGTTGACAAAAGAACCCTCCCACTGAACAAGTTCTACTTTTTTGATCCGGTTATTGACCTTTATTTCGTAAGACATAAAATTTTCATTTTTAAAGTTTTAGCACACTTCTGATTCTGCTGTAATCCTTCCAGTTGTTTTTCAATGCGGTCATTTCTGACGGGGAAGCCTTTTCCATACGGGAAGTATACTCCAGGAAAGCAGTGATCACCGCCATATTCTCACAATCATCGTCGCACTCATCCTGGTTGACCATAAGATCATGCATATTTTCCTCGATGAAATGGGTGGTATAGTTGCCCTGCACAAAATCCGGTGTCGTCATGATATTTTCCAGAAAATGTAAAGATGTTTTTACCCCTGCAATTTTAAATTCCTGCAAAGCTCTGATGGTACGTTCTATGGCATCTGCCCTGTTTCGTCCCCAAACAATGAGTTTGGCAATCAAAGGGTCATAGTAAATTGGTATTTCAAATCCTTCATAAATATAACCATCCACCCTTACACCCACACCATAGGGAATGGTAATATGGGTGACCTTTCCGGGAGCAGGCATGAAATTCTGGGTGGCATCCTCGGCATAAACCCTGCATTCAATGGCATGACCGTTTTGCTTGAGCTCTTCCTGGTTGTACGAAAGGGTATTGCCTGAAGCAATGCGTATCTGTTCTTTTACCAGGTCAATACCCACAACCCTTTCCGTGATCGGATGCTCTACCTGCAAACGGGTGTTCATCTCCAGGAAATAATAATTCAAATGGTTGTCAACGATAAACTCAATGGTTCCTGCCCCTTCGTAATTTACTGCTTTGGCAGCGGCTACGGCAGCTTTTCCCATTTCTTCCCTTACCTCTTGTGTGAGGATAGGAGAAGGGGTTTCTTCAATGATCTTTTGATGTCGACGCTGAACCGAACACTCTCTTTCAAAAAGATGGATCACATTTCCATGCTTATCGGCTAAGATCTGAAATTCGATGTGGTGCGGTGATTCAATATACTTTTCGACATATACCGCGTCGTCGCCAAAAGCAGATTTCGCTTCGGAGCGGGCCGCCCGCAGAGAACTTTTGATGTCTTTTTCTTTTTTAACCAGACGCATCCCCTTTCCACCACCACCTGCCGAAGCCTTGATCATGACGGGCAATCCGATTTTCTCAATGATCTTCAATGCCTGTTCTTCTGATGAGATCGCTTCTTCGGTACCCGGCACCACCGGTACTCCTGCGCTGATCATGGTTTTTCGGGCTGTGATCTTGTCACCCATTTGCGATATGGCATATGCATCGGGCCCTATAAACTGAATCCCGGATGATTGGCATTTTTCGGAGAAAAGGGCGTTTTCCGAAAGAAAACCATAACCGGGATGGATTGCATCTGCGTTGCTCTTTTTTGCTACCTCCAGGATCTTGTCCATATTAAGATAAGATTCTGAAGAGGGCGATGCTCCGATATGATATGCCTCGTCGGCATACAAAACATGCATTGCCTTTCGATCGGCATCGGAATAAACCGCCACGGAACGAATTCCCATTTCACGGCACGAGCGCATAACCCTCACTGCTATTTCGCCGCGATTGGCCACCAAAACTTTTTTGATCATTTACCTTGTTGTTTTATGAATAATCATTTTTTCTATAAATAAATTTAGCAATTTTATTCGTTCTAATCAGGCAAATGTGGTTTAATTGAGGATTTTTATTGTTTTGACCTTATGTGTGGCAGTTTGATAGTTTTTTTTAACGGTGTCCTGTGTGTATTGTTCAAACTTTTTTGGTATAAAGGTGGTTTTTTTGCCATCCCTTTTGAAACAAACCATTGCATGACAATATCGCCAGCAAATTACGCCAAATTGACATAAATCAGTTTTGGCAACCATTTTGATATGGCATTCGCGTTTTATTTTAAAGAATACATATACATACTTACATATATCCATAACAATAACACAAAAAGCAATGAAAGAAATTAAACAAGAGGAATTTGAACAAGAATTAGCCGCAAACGAAAACCTGGTACTCGACTTTTATTCTACTGAATGTCCGCCCTGTGAAGCATTGGCACCCAAATTTGAAAGTCTTTCCGAACTTTACGGAGAAGATATCCGGTTTGTGAAAATGTTCAGGCAAGGCAATCGCGAATTGTCTGAAAAATTGGGGGTTAAGTCTTCTCCCACCCTTATCTTTTTCAAAAAAGGTGAAGAAACCGGTGAAAGACTGATTGGTGGCATCAAAAAAACCGAGATCGTAAAAAACCTTGACCAACTGATTCCTGAAGAAAAAGCAGAAGAAATCAGAAAAAAGATCAAACCGGTTGTTACGGAAACCGAAGTAATTGTGCTGGGCGCAGGTCCCGGAGGCATGGCAGCAGGCATTTACCTTGCGCAGGCAAAGATCGACACCATTCTCATAGATCAGGCACTTCCGGGTGGACAGGTAACCACCACACACCAGGTTTCCAATTATCCGGGGTTCATTGACCCTCAACCGGGTTTTATGCTTTCTCATTTTATGTCAGAACAATCTAAATCAGCAGGGGTGAAATTTAAACTGGCCGTGGATGTAAACAAAGTAGACCTGGTCAATAAAGAGGTGGTGGTTGATGGTTATGAAACCATACGTGCTAAAAAAATAATCATTTCTACCGGTGCATCTCCCCGTTATCTGAACATAGATGGGGAAAGGGAGTATTATGGCAAAGGAATTTCTTACTGTGCTACCTGTGATGCCAAATACTATCATGATAAAGAGGTAGTGATCATTGGGGGAGGAAATACGGCTGTTGAAGAATCAGAGTTTATCTCCAAATTTGCTTCAAAAATCACCATGATCCAACAACTTCCCATGCTAACAGCCAACAAATCGGCACAGGAAAAATGCTATGCCGATCCTAAAATTGACGTACTGCTCGAACATGAACCCAGGGGATTTTACAAGAACGGTTCTGACAAAATGAAGGTTAAACTCGAAAACCTGAAAACAAAAGAATCCCAGATGCTCGAAACAGACGGCGTATTTGTTTTTGTGGGTATGAAACCCAATACCGATTTTGTTAAAGATCCTATAGAAACAGATGACTGGGGATACATCAAAGTAGATGATGAAATGCATACCAGCATTCCGGGTGTATACGCTGTAGGAGATGTGATCAGCAAAAAATACCGGCAAATCACTACTGCCGTGGGTGATGGAACCATTGCTTCCATTGCATGTACAAAAGAAATCAATGATTAAATTTGCCGGGAGGCAGAACCAAAAGATCAATGTTCTGTGCCTTTCATGGGTTGTGATATGATTCGCCTTTTATGATCGTAAAAGCACGGTATAGTTGCTCTGCGAAAAAAAGGCGGATCATTTGATGTGAAAATGTCATTTTCGACAATGATATCTTTCCATGAGAGCGTTGATAAACATTTTCATGAAAACCCCACGCCCCTCCTACCACAAAATATAACGAACGGCAGGAGGCGTTCATTTTTTGCTGCAGGAATTCAGAAAACCCAACAGAATCCATTTGTTTACCATGTTCGTCCAGCAAAATCACCTGATCTGCTTTATCCAGATGCTTTAACAAGATCTCCGCTTCCTTTGCCATGATGGTTTCTACATGGGTTGCTGTTTTTTTCGGAGCAGGCAACTCTTTGATCTCAAAAGGAATGTAATGTTTTAACCTCTTCTGGTATATTTCAAGACCGGTTTTCAAATAGTCCTGATCGGTTTTTCCTATGGTAAGAAGGGTGATCTTCATTCGGGTAAATTTAAAATGAGCATGTTATTGTCAAGGGGACATCTAAATACTGTCAATATCAACTGCTAATTGCCGGTCTTCCTCTATTGCTTTTTTGTCGAGTATGTTACCTACGATCAATCCAAAAAGAAAACCAAATGGAAGTCCAATTCCAAGTAAACCTATATTGTCTATAATAAAACCAATGGCAACACCAATGGGAATCCCAAAAACTGCCAAACCGAGTGCCATCCACATATTTCTGTAGTGATTGCGGGTCACCAGTTTCAACTTTGAATGGATTATCTTTAAGAGATTATTCTGGACTTTTCTCAGCTGTTTTCTCAATTCCTTATCACTGCCTCTGAAAGTGTCAACAGATTGAACTTCAAGGTTAATTTCATTGATGATCTCTTTAGGAATATCCCTTTTCCTAAGCTCGGTGAGAATTTTATTCATGTTGCCGATTTTTCTCTGAAGTATGTGATTGGAGTCTAACCCTGGGTTTTTTAATATTTCATTGATCTTTGTCATATCTCGGGGATTAGTTATTGATTTTCTATCGTTTAGAAACAGAAAAAACGCAAAAGTGTTTATATCCTTCCGTGTTTTTGTGTTCCGTTTAAAATCCGCATTGTTTTCTAACAAACCAAAAACAAATACCCATCCTGCATTTCTGATCAAATTAAAAAAACTTATCTTTGAACATTAGAAAACCTTAAAAAAGGCGATCCTTTGCGGTGAAAAAGATAAATAACCCGATCTGTATCCATTATGATCATTCAGGTTTGACCCGGGATCGGCATTCATGAAAAATTCCATGACATTTGATTCCATAAGAGCTAAATTTGGTTTGATTTTTGGATGATAATGAAGTTGATCTCTGATGAAGTCAGAGCGAAAAATCACTTACACTAAAATATCAAAGTAATGGGCAACTTCATTTTTTCCTTTATTTTTTCAGCATTGATCTTTTCTTACAGTCCTTCAGAAACTGACTTTTTTCAGGCAGTAAATGTATCCCGCGAAATAACCACTGCTATTGAAGAGGGAAATGCCAAGGAGGTATCTAAATATTTTGCCAGCAACGTTGATCTGAAATTACCCGGGAGCGAAGGCACTTACAGTCGCAATCAGGCAGAATTACTCCTCAGGAATTTTTTTGAGGCCAACCCCCCTGAAAAATTCACCATTGGGCACCAGGGTGCTTCCAATGATGGATCGGTTTATGTGATCGGTCATTTCAAAACACAAAACAATACCACTTATCGCACCTATTTCCTTTTGAAAAAAATCTCCGATAAGATGATTCTCCATCAGTTGCAATTCGAAGTACGGTAATTTTTTTTTGCATTCCTCTTTTTTCTCCACCCCCATTGAACAGTTTCCCCCTTCTGTAGCAGGACTTTGAATACTTGCTAAAAGCACGTACATTTTTAAATTTATCATACATCTTACCAAAACAATGCATAAGTTTTGACAAATTTTTCGCATTTTTGCCTTTTCAAAATAGTCTGATATTTTATAACTCTTTGCCCTTAGATGATAACACTGGAGATTATTGTTGTAATCATAATCCTGATCCTGGCTGTGGTGTTGTTTGCTACAGACATACTTTCTGTGGATGTAGTGGCATTGCTGATCATGGGGGCATTGATCACCACCGGTATTGTCAGTCCGAAGGAAGGGGTTTCGGGATTCAGCAACTCAGCAACCATTACCGTGGCATGTATGTTTATTCTCAGTGCTGCCCTTTTTAAGTCGGGGGCAGTCAATGGCATTGGAATAAAACTTTCACAACTCTTTCAAAAAAGCTTTTGGCTGGGTATTATCATTACCATGCTCACAGTAAGCTTGGTTTCTGCTTTCATAAACAATACACCCGTGGTAGCCATCTTTATCCCGATCATGGCCAATGCAGCGGCCAAATCAGGACATACGGCAGCCAAAATGCTTATGCCCATGTCTTTTGCCTCCATGTTTGGCGGACTTACCACACTTGTGGGAACTTCTACAAATATTCTGGTAAGTGGTATTGCCGTAGAACATGACCTTGAACCTTTCTCCATGTTCGACATGACACCTATGGGTCTGGTGTTTTTTGGCGCCGGATTCATCTACATGGTACTTTTCGGAATAAGGCTTATCCCCAACAGAAAAAGCAATGGCGGACTGGTGCAAAAGTTTGGCATGGGTGATTATCTTACAGAAATTGTTTTACAGGATAGTGCCCGCTCGGTAGGACTTAAGATCAGGGAAAGTCCGCTGAAAAAGACCCTGGAGGTTGATATTCTGGAGGTCAACAGAAACGGTCAGCGTTTTTTCATGCCTTCCAATGAAATGGTACTGGAAAGTGGCGATGTGATCAAAGTGAAGTGCAACCTCGACAAAATCAAAACATTAAAGGAAAAGGAGGGTGTACTGCTGAAATCTGATGCCAAATTTCTGGATAAAGATATGGAAGGTGATAATACAACACTTGTGGAAGCTGTTATTGCACCCAACAGCGAATTTGAAGGCAAAACGGTAAAACAATTGTCATTCAGACAAAAATACAGTGCTACCGTACTGGCGATCAGGCACAGAGGTGAGATCATGCGCGAAAAGGTCGCCAATACTGTTTTGCGATCAGGCGACACACTTCTGATAGAAGCACAAAAAGACAGACTGGAGTTTTTAAGGCAGCTGCAGCTGCATGGCCGCAATACATTTCTGATTGTATCTGAAGTGGGGTTTCAGCAATTCAAACCTCAAAAAATATACAAGGTGGTAGGCGCCATTACGGGCGTTATCTTATTGGCCTCCTTCAATATTATGCCCATTATGGTGGCAGCTCTGCTGGGCATTATTTTTATGATCCTAACAAAATGCATCAGTATGGAAGAGGCATACAAGGCCATCGACTGGAGGGTGATATTCTTACTTGCCGGATCCATGAGTCTGGGTATTGCCATGGATAAAAGCGGTGCCTCTATGCTTATCTCCGGTTTGCTTGTGGAAGTGGTAGGTTATTTAGGACCTGCGGGTGTGGTTTCTGTGCTTTATCTTGTCACCGTGTTGCTTACCAGTGTAATGAGCAACAATGCAAGTGCTGTATTGCTTGCCCCCATTGCCATTGCCGCTGCCATTACCATGCAGGTGAGCCCGCTGCCATTTCTGATGGCGATTACTTTTGCGGCTTCTTCCAGTTTTATGACCCCTATCGGGTATCAAACCAATACCATGATCTATGGTGCAGGAAATTATAAATTTGCCGATTTTATCAGGGTAGGATTACCCCTGAACGTCATATTCTGGATCCTGGCCACCCTGTTCATACCTTATTTCTACCCTTTTTGATGGCGGCAACCGTAAATTGCTGACAACTGACCCCATCTCAAATATCTTTTAATCCCTTGACTTAGCATTTTTTAAACACATAAAAAACAAGCATTCAAAACAAAGACATCCCAAAATCAAACATTCCAAACAAAAAAGATAACTGAATTTTTTCCGGTGCTGAAGTTTTCAATTAAAATTTTCACAATCTTTCTCCACGTATTTGCTTGTAAAGGTCTACGGCATAAACATCTGTCATGCCCGATACAAAATCCACCACCGATCGTGCCTTCAGATAATCTGAATCGTTTACAGGATGAAACTGCTCAGGCATGAGAGAAAGGATCTTTTGGGAATAATCTGATTCGGAATGCATGATGGCCTGAAAAAACTCATCCAGCAAAAAAC
>CAYMLS010000167.1:0-7849 GCA_964390665.1 uncultured Bacteroidales bacterium
TTTTGACACACACGCACATGATTATAAATCGCGGCATGTGAAACATGTAGTCAGAGTTTTAGCGAGCTCTCCCGCATGAGCGGGACAGGCTATCTGACCGCTTTAATCAAATTATAAACAGATGAATTAATCATTTAACCATTTGCAACGCAGCGTGCATCCAACTCACTCTGTTTGTGCTCTGGGGCCAGATACGAGGAATATTATAAAAGATCATTACATCGACACCACTCCCTGCAGAGAAAATTCTCCATTCAGAAAATAGAAAGCATACAATGGTAAGATATTGTTCCTGGGTTATAGGCTCAACACCAACACTTCTATGCATGGGGTGGAAGAACTATCGGAACCGTAATATCTTTTTGGGTATGATTTGAAATATACCATCCAACCAGCTGATGGAAGAGAATTGGGAAAGAAATATATCACCCATGGTTTCAATGGGTTCAAACAGTGTTACGATCGGGTTTTGAATGTCTTTTCTGCTGATGATCATATATTGGCAAGATACTGAACGCCAACAGTTATCTCATCAAAACGCAACCGCTATGGAAAAAAGCACACAGGCCGTTACAAAAAGAAACCTTCAGTTTTGTTGAGCGTTTGGATGCTTAGGTGCACGAACAATTAATAACCTTCTTACAGATGCAATTCTTGAGAACAAAGGGCACTTTATGTTGTTTATTTTCCAACAAAAAAACTCAAAGGCGAATAGCAACAACATTCATGAAGATTTTTAGAAATTTCGCTGTTTTCTTAATTTTTTACGCAATTTTATCTCAGGCGGCACAAAGTACAAATAATGATGCCGGGGAATCAAGTCAAAACAATCCTGTTGACAGTGCAGACTGGTATTTTAATAATTACAGGAACACTATTGACACCGAACCTGACATTGCTTTTGAACATCTGAAAAAAGCATTTGAGCACACCCATGATTTTTCATCGCCAAACCGGGACGCCGGGATATCGCTTGAACTGGCTTCCCGGTATTTGCAACAACATGCTTACGACAGCACGCTCAAATACACTTCAGTCGTTATTGCCAACAAAGAACAAATTCAACCCCGGTATGTGATCAATGCCTGGAACCTGGCCGGACAGTCATGGTATTTCAAAGGCACCCATGATAAAGCCACTGAAGCACATTTGGAGGCTCTCGATCAGATTTCCATCCATGAAATTCCAGATATGAGCGCCAAAACGCACATTGACCTGGCCAATGTTTACATTCGCCTGAACAACTGGCCCATGGTAGAACAATATCTGAGCAAAGCCATAAACCTGGCATCAGACTTTGGGCAGGATGATGAGTATAACAAAGCATCAGGCAACCTGGGTATGGTGTACGCCATGCAGGGAAAATGGGAGCAGTCAATTGAAGTTTTTAATCGTACTTTAAAATTCAATGAAGAAATCAACAACCAACTGGCTGTTTGTAAGTTATACAACAACCTGGGTGTAGTTTTCGAACGAAAAGGCGATATTCCCGAATCCTATGAATACTACAACCTCGGTTTGCAAAAAGCTATTGAGATACAGGACAATGCATCCATTGCCATTGGATATCAGAATGTGGCGCAGGCACTATCGAAACTAGGGGAATACCAGCAAGCTCTGGAGTATTTTGAGAAGGGAATAGAATTATCCACCCAACTGGGCAACCTTGACATTGTGAGGGACGGACTCTTCAACCTGTCCGATCTTTATGAAAGCATGGGAAACTACAAAAAGGCACTTGAAGTACAAACAAGGTTTCTTCATTTGAATGATAGTCTGTTGAATTTAAACCGCTTAAATGCCATCTCAGAGTTAGAGATCAAATATGAAACGGAAAAGAAAGAGCGTGAAAACCTGGCCCTGAAAAATACAAATCTGGTGCAGGAAGCCAAAATACAACAGCAGCGGTTTCAAATTTCATTGATCAGTATTGGAGTGATTATTCTTTTCATTTTGCTGGGTTTGGGATTTGTCATCTACAAACAAAAACAACAAAGCAAAACACAACAGGCAATGATTCGGCTCATCACCGAAACGCAGGAAGAAGAGCGACGACGTATAGCCTCGGACCTGCATGACAGTGTGGGTAGTCTACTGGCCAGTTTGAAACTGAGTCTGCAAAGCACCACACCAGAAAAGAATAAAGAGGGCAATCAACTGAAAATACTCGATAAACTCAGTGAGGATGTCAGGAAAATAGCTCACAACATTATGCCTGCCACCCTGAATAAATACGGACTGGTTTCAGCCATAAAAGAAGAACTTCACAATATTGCTTCAGCAAAAGGTATTGGCACATCTTTCAATGATTTTGGCATGGACAAAAGGATGAACCAACAAAATGAAATACATATTTTCAGGATCATACAGGAAACCCTGCAAAACGCTGTGAAGCATTCCGGTGCATCGCAGGTGAGTGTGGAGTTAACTCACGACACAAAGCATATCAATATCCTTGTGGAAGATGATGGATCGGGGTTTAACCTTAAAACAGCATCTCAGAATTTCGGACTAAAAAACATTGCCTCCAGAATTGCTATTTTGAAGGGCAACTGGAAGATTGATTCCAACCCGGGAAGAGGAACCCTTGTAAATATAACCATACCCGATACCCACGCATGATGAAAAAAAATCCGCCAACCATCATTTTTGTTGATGACCACGAGTTATTGCTTCAGGGATTGAACAACCTGGCAGAAACGATGCACCTGAATGTTTTGGGAACCGCGGAAAGCGGCATTGAAGCATTGGAATTGATCAAAACCTTCGGGGCACCTGAATTTTTGGTTTTGGATATTGAAATGAAAGGCGCTATAGATGGTCTTGCCACCGCTGAAAAGGTGAAAAAAGATTACCCGGGAGTAAAAATCGTGATCCTCTCCATGCATAACAACCGTGAATTTGTGAAGCAGGCACTTAAAATTGGGGTGAATGCCTATGTTTTAAAAGATTCAGGCGTACACGAATTAAAAAAAGCTCTGGAAACTCTTCAAAACAATGATAAATATATTGATGGGAAACTGGGAAGTACCATTGCAAACATACTGACCGAACCTGAAAAATCTCACCCACTGCTTTCATCACGCGAAATAGAGATCATCAGGCACATTGCCGACGAAAATACAACCACACAGATTGCTAAAAAACTGATGCTGAGCAAGCATACCATTGAAACTCACCGAAAAAACATCCTGTTAAAACTCAATGTGAAAAATACGGCCGGATTGATCAAATATGCTTTTAAGAATGGCATATTAAAATAGAGAGTGAGTTGTAAAAGAGATAAGGTTTTTAACAGTAAAAACAAGATGGAATTATGCTTGCACCTAAGTATCAGCCATAAGCATTTATTATTATGGTGCTTCGCACCTTATTAGCATTTAATGATCTATGATCTATAACGGTTATCGGTGCACCGCACGTTTCTAAAGAAAGAAATTTGCAATACTTCCAGAATGCTAATCATAAATCCGTCTTCTCAAAAAATATTTGCAAATAACAAATACCTGTTTTCAGGTATGGGATTAACCATTTCCAGTGATTCATTTTGTTTTCGGGATTCTTAGTTTTGTATTTGCAAAATTGTCTTTTACAGAATGTTTAACAGGTCTTATCAAATGAAGCATTTTTTAATCATATTTTTTGGAATGATCACTCTACCTGTCATGTCGCAGAAATGGGAACTGAACCCACAGTTTCAATCCGGGTTAAGTTATACTGATATAAAAAATGATGTTTATAACGATCATGCTACCAAAGCCAAATTTACCTATCGGTATGGTTTAACAACTAACTTATTGTTTGCCAATAATCTTGGGATTACTGCAGGTGGATTTATCACTGTTCCCACATACGAGGGACTATATACTCCTTTTACCCCCGACTCGATTCTGTTGCCTCATGGTGAAGATGCCAGGAGCGGATTTGAAACAGTAAATATTTCGCTCCATTACCTAACGCTGCCTTTACGAATAATATATCAGCACAACAATATGCCGGTTCGCCTTTCCGCCGGACTCAGTTACCATACCTACCTTGGTAGCAATGAATCAACTGAATTGTTTCGTTATCCCTGGTATAATGATTTCTGGCTATCAGCTCATGCAGGCATTCAGATTCACTTTGCCATTTCAGAGCGGGTAAAATTTGCAACAGGTATTGAAATGGAAGCCCCCCTGACCGACTTTATGGCACGCGATGATGGGGTAAGGGTTTTCAATGAAGGAAATCGAATCTGGCAATTTTATTTACCGGTTCAGCTAATCATAAAATTAAACTAAATAAAAACACATGAAACAACTTAAAAATTTCATTGCATCGATTGCTTTTCTGATTGCAATAACCGCTTGTCAACATGACGAAATTCTCATTGAGCATCGAAATCCGGAAATCCATCAGCAGGTAATAAGAGAAAATAAACAATGGTTGATTAACAATAGCCCCTTTTATTTGATACGTGGAGTTAATTATGAATACACTACTCTGATCAATGATAATAATTATGGTTACTCAAGCGCTTTGGAATATGTGAACGATGATGGATCAACAATAGAATCATATATGATGTCTCTTTCATTTATCGACTCATCAAGGTTTGAAATACGAGAATGCAGGATGGGAGAACTTCATGTTGAATCGGGTAGTTACGATTTGAGATTTTCATTTTACCCTCAAGGTGGTATTGGTGATAATAACTTTTTGAGCACTATCCTTTCTTTTGAAGGGGTTTCAAATACTATCTTTAGCGATCAACTATTAAAAATTAAAGAACAAACTGAAGGGGTAATCAATAACACCTATCCATCAATTATATCACAATTTTTTATAGGCGGGCGAAACAATACGTATGAGATTCATTTAAAGAGACCTGGAATGGATTTTTCAGTTGACCAACCGCGGGATCTTTCCATTTACCAACTTTCTCAAACCAACTATGATTGGAGATATGACAATAGAACGGAAATAAATATCAATTCAGACCTATCATTCTACCCCTATTTCAGTTATATTGACGAATGGGGTTATCCAAAACTTGGATTTGCGGGCCGTCCTTTAAATTATACCACATTTAAATCCGTAAACAGTGATTTTTTTACAACGTTTGCCGACTCACTGGCCTCCGACTTTTCCTGTCTTGATACCGGTATACCAACAGATGATTGCAATATACCATGTGTTAATGGCACATTGGTAGAAGAACTCGAAGGAGAGCCCTGCTATTGTGATTGCGAAGAAGGGTGGACAGGTCCGGCATGCGACGAGCCAATAAATATTCGGTTGCTGCCCAACATGCACCTCATGGCAGGTGACGGCACCAGTGGTTTCACCGATGGTGTTTTTGGTCAGCTCAGCTATCCGCAGGCAGTGGCTTACTCTCAAACTAACACACGTATTTATTTCACCAACGTGCGTAGCATCCGCTCAGTTGATCCCAATACCAACGAAGTGCAAACCCTGATACCCAATAATCCTCAGGGTTACATAGACGGAGCATTGAACGTGGCAAGATTTGGCAGTTTGGGAGATATCGTTGTTGACGATCAGGGCAACATATACGTGGCCGATCCTGTAAACAATGTTATTCGCTTGATTTCCAACGGAGAGATTAGCACTTATGCCGGTAACGGAACAGCGGGATTTGCTGATGGCACCGCAGATGAAGCGCAATTTAATAACCCTTATGGATTGGTAATTAAAGATGATACTTTGTTTGTGGCGGATCAGAGAAACCGCCGGATACGTGCCATATCTATGAGTGCCTCCCCCTCTGAACGTATCGTGAGCACTTATGCAGGTAACGGGAGCAATTATGCTTTTGACGGAACTAACGATAATGCAGGATTTTATGGACCACGCAGTATTGATTACGATCAAACCAACCAACGTTTTATTGTTGCAGACATGAGTGATTCATTTGTCCATGCTATACGGTCAGTTTCTGCAACCGAAACCAGTTCATTGAACATAAATATACCCGGTAACTGGTTTTTATTGCGTCCTGCAGATGTGGTTTGTGATATTGATGGTAGTTTCTACTTATCTGATCAACAAGGAGAAATGGTTTTTCACATGACCGATATGGGCGGCGTGTTTGTGGCTCAGGGCGTTGCAGGACAATTTCAAAACCCTGGATTCAATGGCGGACCATTTGGATCATCCCTGCTCAATCGTCCCAACCTGATGACTTTTGCTCCTGTATACATAGCCAAAGAAGACAGAACAAGGCAATCGCTGATTCTGACCAGTATGCTCGGTCACAGTATCTGGTACATACCGGTGAGGTAGGCTATGATCGGATATTTTGCCATGCACCAGCGCTTTATGAAAACATTGGTCAGTTCTTAAGTCATATGCCTGTCTCGTTTTTTTTTCAACGAGAGAGCCCGCCAACACGCTGACTGAATGTTTTACCATGTTACGAATGATAATCATCCGCGTGTACTTCCACATGCTAAGCAGAACTGTGCCAATATTGTTGTCATGGCCCGGTTCGCATCAGAAAAAACAACTCTTTTTAAAACTTCCTGATCGCAAACCCATTTATTTACAGGTAAACTAATCACACAACACGCCTTCATAACGATTGGAACAGGGGAAATTTCTTTTTTAATCAATAAAGAATTAGTATTTTGCGCGATGAAAAGGAATGTATTCACCCACATTCTAATACTCCTTAAATCAACCAATTATCAAAATCATTAAAATACATAAAATGCGAGAAGACACACCCATAGATTTCCACGAAGTGAAAAAGCAAATCGAACTGCTGAGTATACCCCATGTTGGCAAAGCCTCCATCAGGGAGATCAAGCGGTTGATCGACAACATTGAACAGGCAACCGGAGAGCGATATATAAGGATGGAGATGGGCATCCCGGGGCTGCCTCCATCGTCCATTGGAGTAGAAGCAGAAATTGAGGCTTTGAAAGCTGGCGTTGCAGCGGTCTACCCCGACATTGATGGCATCAAACCCCTGAAAGAAGAGATATCCCGGTTTGTAAAGCTCTTTCTCGATGCCGATGTTTCCAGCAAAGGATGTATCCCAACAGTTGGAAGCATGCAGGGGAGTATGGCTTCGTTTCTCACCTCATCGCGCCGGGGATCAGGTCAGGATACCATTCTTTTTCTGGATCCCGGGTTTCCGGTGCACAAGCAACAATGCAAACTATTGGGAATCCCCTACGAAAGTTTTGATGTTTACAACTACCGTGGTGAAAAACTAAGAGAAAAACTGGAGGAACACGTTAGCAAAGGCCATATTTCTGCCATCCTCTATTCCAACCCCAACAATCCGGCATGGATATGTTTCACCCCGCGCGAACTGAAAATTCTTGCTGAAATTGGTGATAAATACAGCGTGATCATCATGGAAGACCTGGCCTACTTAGGCATGGATTTCAGGCAGGATTTCTCCAAGCCTGGGCAACCGCCCTATCAACCCTCCATTGCACAATACTCTGATTATTATATCCTGTTCATCTCCAGCTCCAAACTATTCAGTTACGCCGGACAACGGATAGGTATGATGGTGATTTCCGATAAATTATTTAACTACACGTTTGATGGTCTCTGTAAATATTACAGTTCAAACAAGTTTGGAAATGCCATGATCTTTGGCACCTTGTATGCCCTGAGCGCAGGTACCTCACATGCTGCACAGTATGCCCTTATGGCAATGCTCAGAGCGGCAAACAATGGGGCGTACAATTTCTGGGAAGATGTAAAAGAATATGCCCGCAAAGCAAAGATCATGAAAAAGATGTTTACCGATAACGGATTCAGGATCGTGTATGATAAAGATGAAGATGCCCCACTGGCCGATGGTTTCTTCTTCACCATTTCATACCCG
>CAYMLS010000167.1:7859-10785 GCA_964390665.1 uncultured Bacteroidales bacterium
GAGACGAGCTCATTGAAAAATTCGTGTACTATGGCATCAGCGCCATTTCGCTGGCTATAACAGGAAGTGAGAGAACAGAAGGTTTGAGAGCATGCGTTTCATTGGTAAGGAGAGATCAGTTTCCGGATCTGAATTACCGTCTGGAAAAATTTCATCAACACCACCCCATCACCCCGTAAATAATTGGTTTTCTGTATGCCCTGTAACCTGTCTCAAAATCCTGAAAAACTAAAACCCTTGTTAAAAACACTCCCGGAAAACCCGGGAGTGTACCAGTTTCTCGACGAAAAAGAGAAGATCATTTATATCGGGAAAGCCCGAAACCTGAAGAAAAGGGTTTCATCATACTTTAACCGCGATGGTTCACAAACCGGTAAAGTAATGGTAATGGTTAAAAGGATCTGTGCCATCAGGCATATTATTGTCAATACAGAAATTGATGCATTACTGCTGGAGAACAACCTGATAAAAAAGTATCAGCCCCGCTACAATGTAATGCTCAAAGATGACAAAACATTTCCCTGGATCTGTATAAAAAACGAACCGTTTCCCCGTATCTTCCCCACAAGGAATGTTATTCGCGATGGCAGCAGGTATTTTGGTCCCTATGCATCGGTAAAAATGATGAACACACTGCTGGAACTCATCAGGCAGCTGTTTCAGTACCGTACCTGCAGGCTAAAATTAACCGACAGCAACATAAAAGCAGGCAAATTTAAAGTATGTCTTGAATATCATATGGGGCATTGCTTAGGCCCCTGCGAAGGAAAACAATCCGGAGAAGACTATCAGAAAACACTTGATCAGATAACCGAGATACTCAAAGGAAATCTGAATACAGTGGTGCATCAGCTCAAAGACCTTATGAAGGAATATGCAGAATCTTTTGAATTTGAAAAAGCACAGATGATAAAGGAGAAAATTGAGCTGCTTGAAAAATATCAGTCAAAATCCATGGTTGTAAGTGCAACGGTAAACAATGTTGATGTTGTTTCCATGGTATCTGACACAGAAAATGCGTTTGTGAATTTTCTGAAAGTGGTCAATGGTGCCATCGTTCAGTCTCACACCATGGAAATGAAGAAGAAATTGGAAGAAACGGACAAGCAACTGCTGGAAATTGCCATTACTGAGATCCGAAATCGTTTTGAGAGCTATGCACCGGAGATCATTGTACCGTATAAACCAGAAACGCTTCTGCCCGACATCCACTATACTGTGCCTCTGCGCGGCGACAAAAAGAAACTTCTGGAACTATCAGAACGAAATGCCAAATACTACCGCCTTGAGAAACGCAAACAAAAAGAGTTGGTTGATCCACGCAGGCATACATTGCGAATTCTTGACCAAATAAAAAAAGACCTGAACCTTCCTCATCTGCCCGAACACATTGAATGCTTCGACAATAGTAATACCCAGGGGAGTTACCCGGTGGCAGCCATGGTTGTTTTCAGAGATGCAAAACCCTTTAAAAAGGAATACAGGCACTACAATATAAAAACGGTGACCGGACCTGACGATTTTGCTTCTATGGAGGAGGTTGTTTTCAGAAGATACAAAAGACTGCTGGAGGAGGAGAAACCTCTTCCGCAACTGATCGTTATCGATGGAGGAAAAGGGCAGTTGAGTTCTTCTGTAACTGCCCTGGAAAAACTTAGTCTAAGAGGCAAAATATCCATTATTGGGATTGCAAAAAGGTTGGAAGAGATCTACTTTCCCGGCGATAGCATTCCTGTGTATATTGATAAAAAATCGGAGACTTTAAAGATCATTCAGCACCTGCGGGATGAAGCGCACCGCTTTGGCATTACCCATCATCGCAAAAGAAGACAAAAAGGTAGTTTAAAATCGGAGTTATCCGATATAAAAGGGATTGGAGATAAAACCACAACGATACTTCTGAGAAAATTCAAATCTGTACAAGGGATCAAAAATGCCACAGAACAAGAACTTTCGGAGGCGATCGGGCAAAGCAGAGCAAAAATTGTAAAAGAGCATTTCGTTCCAAAATAATCTGACTTACCAGGTCTTCGCTGATTTTATTCCTAACGGATTATCTCCTCAACGATTTTATCATCACGAACCTGGATTCATATTACAGTTTATAGCACTTCTTTGAATTTCCGGGGTAAAAAAACAACCTGCAAAAGGATACGCGGCGCTGACGGTTTTGCGGTACCGGGAGAAGCAAACATATCTACCAGAAATAAATCAATTGAAAGATAGAGCGTACTAAAACCCATCCTTCCAAAAACCTGCTGTCATTTGATTTTTTTATAAAAGATCAATCTTTGGATCCACTCTGAAAAGTATATTATCCACGAACCGGAGCGTAGCGGAGCTCAACAAAGTCAATTACACGAATTGACACTAATTTTAATGTCTGACATTCAGACAAATAAAAACATAATATTTTCACGAACCGTGAGCCCGACGAAGTCAGTTTTTCCGAAAACGAGTTTTCGGAGTGGACTCATCCTTTTTTTGATTGCTTTCGTACAAAATATATATTTAATTGGTCAAATGCGTCCAATCCTTTATTTATCTGTTCATTATTTGATTAAGTTGGTCGTCGTTCTTTTCCTTGGGATAGCTGGCCAATAATACCCTGACTGCATGTAAATCCAGGTTGCGAAATCTAATCATCCGGGTGCACTTCGATATGCTCCATAGAACTATGTCAATAATGTTGTCATGGTTCGTTTCATGTTCATTTGTTATAACAATTGCATCATGTGTTGAAGTATACCCACCCGGATCCTTATACCTAAGCGGGTTGCTCCATAGAGACCCAGATGCAGCGGTTGTATCTCAGGGAGAATTCCTGCTCACGTGAAGTTATCAAAGAACGAAAATTATTGGGGTAAAGATATAAATTCTGATCGGGTTGTCTGGCAAATGGCAGGTGCCGGAGGATTGGAGGTAT
>CAYMLS010000168.1:0-10781 GCA_964390665.1 uncultured Bacteroidales bacterium
CAAAGGTTCGAGCAGATAGCTTTCAAAAAGGTGAATCACAAAAATGATACCCGTAAAAAAAGCCACCTGGTATATTCCGTCAGCATGCAGTATGTAAACCAAAATAGGAATGATAATACCAATAAGAGGACCAATATATGGAATAATGGTAATGACTGCCCCGGCAACAGTTAGCAATACGGCATAAGGTACACCAAATAGAAAGAGTGTGATCAGATATAAAACTGCCAGCAGAAACATCACCTTTATCCTTCCCCACAAATAGTGATATGCCACATGACCCATTTCAAATACTGCCTTGTGTGCATTTTCTTTTTCAGTTTCGCTGACCAACATCATGATCACACGGGTTAGTTTCCGCCTGTAGAGCATGAAAAGTAAGGCATATACAAATACAAGAATAAAGTTGAACCCCATCATTGCCAGGTTAGCAAAAACAGACGCCAGCTCCGATTCCACCCTGTTCAGAAGATTTTCAGACAGGGTTTGGAGCGTGTTCTGTTGTTCTTCTTTTGAAAGATCTGAAACTGAAGCAATATAGTTTTGCAATTGGGTAAGGTATTCCAGCAATTGTTCGCGCATGGCCGGCAGATCAGACAAAAAAGTACGCAACTGAAAAACCACCAGGAATACAATACCCGATGTAACGATAAAAACCACCAGGGTACTCAGTATAGAAGAAAAAATTCTGTTCATCCCCTTTTTTTCCAACCCATCCGAAAAAGGGGTCATGAGCATGGCCAGAAATATTCCAAACACCATGGGAATCAAAAAAGATGAACCAAAGTAAAGAATAACAACCGAGGCAATGAAAAAAATCAGTACCTGATTGATCCTTTTCAGATTTGTCATTCTTATGAAGTTTTATTTTTGATCAGTTTATATATCTCTCCGCCCCACAAAACAATTGACGAAAGCAGAAAGATCACAAGTATACTGATCAGGTCAAGATCAGCAAAACCAAACATGTCGCGGAAAAAGGGTACTTTGATGACCACGATCTGCAACACAAGAGAGGCAACAAAGGCCAGATTGATCCAGTTGTTGGTGAAAATTCCGGTTTTGAATACGGATTGCTTAAGCGAGCGCATATTGTAAGCATTAAATACCTGTGTGAGTGCCACCACGAGAAATGCCCCTGTACGTGCATGCTCCTGACCCTGGGGTAAGAAATGGTTAAATGTTAAGATAGCCAGCGTAACCATAATAACCGCCATGGTCACCAAAAAGGGAATGACGTCAAAGGAGAGAATATTAGCGCTTTTTTTAACGGGTGGTTCATGCATGATATTGCCATGACCCGGTTCGGTGGCCAAGGCAACATCCATCACTCCATCGGTTACCAGATTTACAAACAAGATCATGGCAGCTGTCAGAGGGATGGGCATTCCGAGAAGCAGTGCTGTAATGATAACAGATACCTGGGCGAAATTGGTGGTAAGTAAAAAATAGCTTGTTTTCTTCACATTTTCAAAAACAATTCGTCCTTCCCTGACAGCATTAACAATACTGCTGAAATTATCATCCTGCAAAACAATGGCTGCCGCATCGCGTGCCACATCGGTACCGCGTTGGCCCATGGCTATACCCACGTCTGCCCTTTTTAGTGCAGGCGCATCATTCACCCCATCGCCAGTCATGGCTACCAGTGTATCTTTTGCCTGCAATCGCTCGGCAATACGAAGTTTTGTTCCGGGGTCGACCCGTGCAAAAACATTGACATTTTCGATCAGATCATCAAATGTTTCATCATCCGTATCCAGATCTTTAGAGGTAAGAGCGATCGGGTATTGGCTATCTTCATCATTTTCAACATGATCAATAATTCCTACCTGTTGAGCAATGGCAGCAGCCGTTCTTTTATGGTCTCCGGTGACCATCACTACGCGAATACCTGCAGTTTTACATTGTTCAATAGATTCCTTCACACCATCGCGGGGTGGGTCAATAATTCCTGTTATCCCAACCCATGTGAGATCTTTCACATCCTCAACTTTGGCCTGATCCAGATCATTGGCAGGTTTGTATGCCTGTGACAATACCCGCATCGCATCTCCTGTCCATTCATTGATCTTTTCCTCAATTTCATTTCTCTTTTCAGTTGTCATCTCCTGCGGCCCGTCGGGAGTAAGGAAGTGAGTGCATAATTCCAGTATTTTTTCAGGGGCACCGATCACAAATAACTCCTGATCTTTTTCATCCTCTTTCTGAACCAGCGAAGCCCTGAATTTTTGTTCTGAATTAAATGGCAGATCATCTAACACACTAATCTTTCTGTAGCGATCCTGATCCAATGTTTTTGCTTTGCGCGCCATGATCAGCATGGCAACTTCTGTAGGATCACCCGAAACTTCCACTTCCTGAGGATCATCCTGGTTGTTTTCCTGATCTTCGCCATTTTCTTCATTTCCAGGTAATTCTACTGAGGCGTCATGGCAAAACTGTCCTATCACCATCAGTTTCGACTCCACTGGATCACTGAAAAGATTTACTTTTTCATCTTCACTGGTGAAGTCACCTTGCAGGTTGTATCCCGAACCGCCAACATCCAGTTCTCGTCCGCTACCCGAAAAAACTTTTTTTACCGTAAGAATGCTTTGCGTAATGGTACCCGTTTTATCGGAGAGAATCGTAGATACAGAACCCATCATTTCAGTAGCAGTAAATTCACGAATGATGGCATTCTTTTTTGCCATTCTGTTGGCACCTATGGCAAGAACAATGGAAATAACAACGGGCAAACCTTCAGGAATGGAAGAAACCAGCGAGGCAATGGTTACCAGTAATATGTTCTGAAAATCGAACTCACGGTAAAAATACCCCAGCAGGAAGACCAGCGAGGCGGTAACCATAGCAATGGCTGCCATTGTCTTGCCCAGTCTGGCGGTTTTCTTTTTGAAATTTGAGTCCTGCATTTTCATTTCGCTCATAGAAGAGGCGATTTTACCGATCTCGGTATATTCACCGGTTGCGGTAACCACTGCTTTGCCTGTTCCTCTGGAAACATGGGTAGCTTTAAAAACACTGTTGCTCCTGTCGCCCAGTGGCAAGTCATCTTCCGCCTTTTCAATATTCTTTTCAATGGGCATCGACTCTCCGGTAAGAGATGCTTCAGAGGTATGAAGGTCTTTGGTTTTGATCAACCGCCCGTCTGCCGGAATGCCAGATCCCTCCTTTAAGACAATGATGTCTCCGGGAACAATTTCCTCTGCTTCTATCTCTTTTTCTTTTCCATCGCGCAACACATATGCTTTTTGCTTAACGAGGTTTTTAATGGATTCAATGGCTTTCTCGGCACGATACTCCTGCACAAAACCCATAATGGCATTGAAAAGGATCACTGCCAGAATAATGTAAACATCTGCCATTTGATCTGCCCAGAAAGCAATACCTGCAGCAATGAACAGGATCAGGATCAGAAAATCCTTAAACTGTTTCACAAAAAGCGTGATCACATTTGTGCCTCCTTTTTCGGGCAACACATTTTTGCCATATTCCTCTTGTCTTTGCTTCACCTCTTTGTTACTTAACCCTTTTTCGCCGGAAGACAATTTATCCAACGTTTCTTCCACGCCAATGCTGTAATAAGCAAATTTCTGGTCAATACTCATTGATGATCATTTTTTCAGATGACTAATAATTTTAATTTTAATAATTTATACTTTTGAGAAAAGAGTTGATATCATTTGTTTTCCGCAGCCAGTATGTTTTTTATTCCCCTGGCAACCGCATCAGGATTAAAAGAAATGCTGTTGATGTCCTGGTCAACCAAAAACCTGGCAAACTCAGGAAAATCGCTTGGTGCCTGACCACATAATCCAATTTTTTTATCTTTTTTCCGGGCTGATGCAATGGCCATGCTGATCATTCTTTTGGCAGAAGCATTGTTTTCATCAAACAGGTCGCTCACCAGTTCCGAATCGCGATCCAAACCAAGTGTAAGCTGTGTAAGGTCGTTGGAACCTATGGAAAACCCATCGAACACACCGGCAAACTCCTCTGCCTGAATAACATTTGATGGGATCTCGCACATAACATATATCTCCAGATCATTCCAACCTTGTTTTAATCCGAAATCGCCCATCAGGTTGACCACTTTTTTTCCTTCCTCTACAGTACGACAAAATGGAATCATTAATTTCAGGTTGGTCAGTCCCATTTTATCTCTGGCAATTTTCATGGCTTCACATTCCATTTCAAAGCCACCTTTATACTGATCGCTGTAATACCGGGAAGCACCTCTGAACCCTAACATTGGATTTTCTTCGTCGGGTTCAAACTGGTTTCCTCCTATGAGATTTGCATATTCATTGGACTTGAAATCACTCATCCTGACAATCACCTCGCGGGGATAAAAAGCAGCGGCTACCGAGGCCACACCCTGTGCCAGTTTCTCTACAAAATATTCCCGCTTTCCGGGGTAGGCCGAAGTCATTGCTTCAATTTGTTTCTTTACCTTTTTATCTTTGAGCTGATCAAAATGGAGCAATGCAAGGGGGTGGATCCGGATGGCATTGTTGATCACAAATTCCAGGCGCATCAATCCCACTCCTTTTACCGGATAGCCGGAATAGGAGTAGGCGATGCCGGGATCACCAAGAATAAGCATAACTTCTGTTTCAGGTTCTTCAAACTGCGAGAAATCTATTTCTTCCTCATCCCACTCCAGATCACCTTGATACACCTTTCCGGTATTTCCTTCTGCGGCAGAAACGGTTATCATTTGACCATCATTAATTGTTTCTGTGGCATTTTCGGTACCTACGATGGCAACTGCACCCAGTTCGCGGGCCACAATCGCAGCATGGCTGGTTCGCCCACCACTGTTGGTAATGATCGCCGATGCTTTTTTCATGACCGTATCCCAATCCGGATTGGTGATGTCTGTAACCAGAACGTCTCCCTCCTTTAACTTTTCTGATTCATCTGGTGAGCCGAGAATCCGGGCTTTCCCTTTGGTTACTTTTTCACCAATGGCAGTACCCTTGGTGATGATTTCACCCTTTTCCTTCATCCGGTATTCTTTGATTTTGGAGTGAGATTTTCCTGAATGCACTGTTTCCGGGCGTGCCTGAACAATATAGAGTTGCTGCGTCTCTCCATCCTTTGCCCATTCAATATCCATGGCTCTGCCATAATGCTCTTCAATTTCCATGGACCATGCTGCCAGTTGCAGTATTTCATCATCGGTAAGAACAAATTTTCCCCGGTCTTTCAGGGGGGTGTTTTTTTGCCTGGTCGTGTTCCCGTTTTTTTTGTTTTTGCCGGCAAACACCAGGGTTTTGTCTTTGGTCCCACATGTTTTCGATAGGATGGGGCGCAACCCTTTTTTTAATGAGGGTTTAAATACATGAAATTCGTCGGCATTCACTGCCCCCTGTACCACATTATCGCCCAAACCCCAGCTACCGGTCAGAAAGATGACTTTTTCATATCCACTTTCGGGCAATATCGTAAATCCCACACCTGCTGAAGCCAGATCAGAACGTACCATTTTTTGCACACCTGCAGATAAGGCAACCTTCATATGATCAAATCCGTTGAGTTCGCGATAGCGAATGGCACGATCGGTAAAAAGGGAGGCAAAACACATTTTACAAGCTCTTACTGTTTCCTCAGCGCCCTGAATATTCATGAAAGAGTCGTGTTGTCCGGCAAAAGACGCATCGGGCAGGTCTTCGGCAGTGGCACTGCTTCTTACGGCAACACTGGTGAGTGCTTCTTCTCTGTTTTCCAGTTCATGATAAGCATCTTTGATACCCTTGGACATGGATTCAGGAAATTCACCTTTCATGATCATTTCTCTGATCCTGCCACCTGTTTGCTTCAGATTTTTAAAGTCTTTTTTATCCAGGTGGGCCAAAACATCTTTGATTTTTTCTTTGATGCCGTTGTGTTGCAGAAAATCGCGGTAAGCCTGTGCTGTGGTGGCAAATCCTGAAGGTATTTGAATGCCTTTGGGAGTCAACTGACTGATCATTTCACCCAGCGAAGCATTTTTTCCTCCCACCTCGGGTGTATCCTGATTATTTAGTTCAGTGAAATGTTTTATGTAATGACTCATATATACGTTTTTTTTGTGATTAGAAATGCAAAGGCAAAAGTTCAAAAAATATGCCCATGCAAACCATTTGATGGTTTGTATTCAGAGATGCAAAAATCAGGTGGTTTTTATATGATGAACGGTACTTGCCTGTAGATTCAACCGGACTAAAAATATAATTTCTGCTGAAGAATGTTTCAGACAATGAGTTTGTCAACCAATATCATGGGAAAGGTCAAAATAAAGCAAATATTGATTTGAAAAATTATTTTTTTGGTGATCATAAAGTGATCCGGGAATTGTGGAAATATTTCCCCTGATTCCACATGAATTCCACAACACAACAATACTCGTCATTGCTATACAATGACACTGGTGCTCTTTTATTGTTTATCTTTTAATACCCAATACAATCCTTTTAATCCGGGTTTGATATCATCGGTTTTGATCAGAACCAATATTTTTTCAATGTATGCCAACACTCCCCATCCCAGGGCTAAGTAATAGAACCAAAGATAAAAATCCCATACAAACAAAACGAAAAAGAAAGCTCCCTGCAGATAACCTGCTGCAACAGACGAGTAAAGATGCAATCCGGGTATCTTTTTAAACCTGATAAACGCTATTAGATAACTGAGCACAAACACCCCGAGAAACAAATAAAGCAGCCATGCATGAGGTTGAACAGACTGCCACCGGAAAAAAAAGATACCATACAGGGCAAGGATATAGGTGCCAATGTCTCCCAGGTTATCCAGGGCACTTCCAAAATGGGTCACCCATCCAAACCGTCGTGCAAGAAATCCATCCACGATATCGCTTACCAGATTGATGCTCAAAAGAATAACGAACCATTTTTCATTACCTGAAAGCGCAATGGCAAGGATTACCGGAAACATGACCAACCTGTAAAAGCTAATTGCATTGGGTGGGTTTAAAATATTCTCATTTTTATACATCAATTTCATAGATATTGTCAATTTGTTTAATATGTCTGATTTTGTTGTTTGTTTTTCTTCGTTTATTCACCTGATGTCTTTTGATCTGTGAATTGTTTTATGTTCGCTGTTTTCATGTCTTTGATGTCCGGTTGTTCTGATATGCCCGTTTCACAAAAGCAACACAAGAACCCCCAGAGCACTCAGGGGGATAAAAAGATTATCACTACCTTTCCAGCTCAGCATTTCCACCATGGTGGTTACAAAAGCGACCAGGGCAGATATTCCGAAAATTTTCCAACCAAGATACATCTGATTAAAATACAGGGCAACAATACTGATGATCAAACAAGACACGAAAAAGGTAAGGGATCCCAGCCATGTTTTCTGTAATTCGTGTCCGAATAATTTGATTTTATGATTGTATTTCTGTATGTTGATGCCCATAATGCCTGCTGCCGGATCGCATATGGCTAAAATCAGCATCGGTAAAATAAACAGAATCATGCTATCTGCTTTGTCAGCGATCAGGTAAGTAATATAAATAGCAGCGGGTAAAAAATAGCTTCCGGCAGATATGCGATCTATGTCGTGTATTGAACGCAGGTAGGTATTGTTTCTGCTGATAAAAAGAACAAGAAAAAAGAACAATGCCATGGCAAGTACATAAAAATGCGACTCAAAAATGTAGGGAAAGGTTATGGTTGAAAGCGTGCCGGTAAAATGGGCAAATTTTCTGGTGATCTCGCCTTTTACCTCGAATCTGCGGTATATCAGTTCGATAAAAAACAGCAAAAGGCTGATGCCGGTCAGGAAAATAAACATTAAACCGAGTTGGGTGATCGTATTGTTCATTGTATTATTTTTTTGTTTCAAAAATCAACAACTGTTCTAAATCCGGTTGATAATATGCAAAAGTGCCATCAATGCACCAGCAGGGATAAAACTGTCGAACCGATCGAGGAATCCACCATGACCAGGCAATACTTTTGCAAAATCTTTTACCTGGTATGTTCTTTTGTACCAGGAAGTGACAGCGTCACCCATAAAGGCAGACAAAATGATGCCAAATGTTAAAAAGAGTGTATGCCAGTTGTTGAGGTCGATCAAACGATTGAGCAAGAAAGCACTTGCAATGGCAATAATAATTCCGCCGGTAGTCCCTTCCCAGGTTTTGCCCGGGCTAACATTTGGCAAGATCCGGTGATTACCAGTGAGTTGACCGCTTATCTGACTGAAAGAGTCGAATACGGCAGTGATCAGAAAGGTGAAAAGCACCAATCCCTGCTCAAGGGTGCTGAAAAAATAAAATCCTGCGCCCAATAGCAGAAAGACCAAAAACGACAGCATAAAAAATCCTTTCTTTCGGTACCCTGATTGTACAAAAAGTTTGATCAGTTCTATGGCGCCCATCAGCAGAATGATAACACTTACGGTTTGAAATGCTACAGAATGCCAGATAATGCTAAAGAACAATACGTTGACAATCAGAAAATAGGTAAAGATCTTTCTTCTGTTTTTACGGGCTGATTTTTTGTCTTTTTTGCGATTGATAAAGTAAAAACCAATGGCTCCAAGTAAAAAATAGGCAAGGATGACAATGTAGATATGGAGAATCATATGAAATTAATTTTCAAAAAATAAACGAATACTCATCAAAAGAATAACCAATGCGATGACATGGCGAAAGGGTCTTTCCCATTTACCCGGTTTGAGTTCTTTCAGGATCCATGGACCACCAACAGCTCCCAAAACCGATCCGGCAGTAAGCATACTCAATAAGGTAAAGTCGACCTCTCCGAGCAGGATATGACCGGTAAAAGCAGATGAAGTATTGATAAGTACAATAAATAAGGAGGTACCAATGGCTATTTTTGCCGGTTGCTTCAGTATCATTAAACCTGCCAGTACCGGTGCAGCGCCGTTGGTGCCAAATGTGCCACTGATCAGACCACCGGCAAATCCGAATGCAGCACTTAGTGAGATTTTGCGAACCGGCAGACTCTTTTTTTCTGCAATTGGTTGCTGTTCCAGGGGTTTCTTTTTTGACTTTTTGAAAAAAATAACGATCGCCAAAATCAAAGCATAAACAGCAAATGCCATTCTGAGTTGCCTGTCACTCAAAAACCCGGTAATAACAGTACCCGCCAGGGCTCCCAAAATACCGGCTGCAGCAAATACAAATGCCATCCGGAAATGTATATGTCCCTTGTGGTAATGAGATAAAGATCCGGCAATGCAAACAGGCAGGGTAGCTGCCAGTGCTGTTGGAACGGCAATATGAGGAGGTACATCAAAAATTACCATGAGTATCAGGGGAAAAAAGAATCCACCTCCACTACCTGCCATGGAACCGAACAATCCGATCATCAAACCGAACAATGGTAACCAAAGGTATACAGATTTGAAAGCTGTATTGGATTGAAGAACAAGAAAATCAAATAAAAACGTTGCCATTTACTTAGTTTTCAATATTTAGGATGAGATTGAAGTTAGCGATAGGGTGGAACAGGAACCTGCCTCGTTATCAAAATCAACCGGTTAACTGACAATCTGGTCAAAACGAAACACAAAACTTTTTTAAATGCGCAGTGCCAGTGACCATTTTCTGAGCTGCCCGGCGCAAATGACAAAAAAAACCGGTTCACCCCATTGTCAGCGGCAAACCGGATAACCTCCCGGAAATGAATTTATTCCGGAAATCCCTGTACTGAATTCTCAATATAGAATTTATTGAATCCGCTATTAAAATCTCCCGTCAAATATATATATCAAAATTTGATCAACCAAATTATTTAACACTTATTACTCTCGAACCTTTGGGTTTGGTTACTTCTTTCTTCGGAACGGTAACCAGTAAGATTCCATCTTTGTAACTTGCTTCAATATTGTCGGAATCTATACGGTCTTCATCAATGCTGAATGATCTGCGAAAAGACTGATAACTGAATTCTTTTCTGGAATATTCCTTTTTTTCGTCTGTCTTCTCTTCCTTGTGGACAGATGAAATGGTAAGAATGTTATGATCCAGGTTAATGTCAAAATCATCTTTCTTCATACCTGGAACGGC
Organism: uncultured Bacteroidales bacterium; assembly: GCA_964390665.1. Taxonomy (GTDB): domain Bacteria; phylum Bacteroidota; class Bacteroidia; order Bacteroidales; family UBA7960; genus SKVR01. The sequence goes on from CAYMLS010000168.1 coordinate 10,052, forward strand.
CACTTCAATGTTAAAGTCTTTTTCGGTTTCATTGATATTCACCGAAGGGGTGGTTTGTTCTGTATTTGTTAAACCCGACAAAAACCAGTTTCTGATATTTTCGTCCAGGTTACGATCTACCGCAGAAGCGGGTCTTGGGATAAAACTTGTCATAGGTGTCATAATAAAATCGTTTTGTTCTGGTTTGTAAGTCCAGAGGGTTCTACATTCGGTTTATTGAAAAACGGGCCTACGCCCTTACAAATTTGCACAAGGATATGCCTTCAATTGTTGGATTTTGCCTGGGGACGGTAATATCAGGTTGTGAACACTGCCCAAAACAGAAATCCTGAAGACCAAATGTAAATTCAGGATCACTGTTTTCGAAACAGGCAAGGTCTGAAATCCATATGCTGACACTATCTACTCATAATGAATCACTTCCACGGGGCAACTTTCGGCAGCCTCTTCTATTTCGGATTCATGAGCATTAAAATCAGCATTTTCTTTCACCACTGCAATGTCCCCGTCATCACTCATGTCAAATACATCGGGGCAAATAGATACACACATCTCACATGCAGTACAGTCTTCGTCAATCCAAACTTTTTTAATTGCCATCATTGTTGTTTTTAATTATTGATAAATAAAATTTAATTAGTTATTGCTTGCAAGAAAACGCCAATTGCTGCGATAGGCTCGCCTTCAAAACAGTCGATTACCAAAAGTAAACTCCTGTTTTTCAGTCATC
>CAYMLS010000169.1:0-10772 GCA_964390665.1 uncultured Bacteroidales bacterium
GTAACAGATACGCGAAAATAGTCGCAGTTAACGGGCTTATTTGGATTGAAACGTCTGTCGTTTTTCCGTTTACGGGGGGTGAGGGATTGTAATCAGAGAAATATTTCCTCTTCTTTCGTATCTTTACTGGGTGGTAGTTATATGCAATCTCAAGCACCCAGTATGAATGCAACAACACAGGTCATCCTATCCGCTACCATCGGCGGCATCGCTGAAGCGCTTGGTGGCGGCAAATTCGCCAATGGTTCCATTTCCTTGGTTTTTAAGCATTAAACAGCATCTGATTTTTCCACCTGGTTAAAGGAGAAATTGGCAATCTCAGCTTGTTGCTTTGCATGTTCAATTGTCATACTCACGATGTTACCGTTTTTATCCGTTTCAAGCAGTACGTTTTCATTGAGGTCTTTGGTATCCGTAATTTCATTATTGTTGAAATTGACCAGCAGAGTATCAGTGTCTTTAAAGTATGTTATTTTCATGTGTCTGTTTTTGTTTTTTAAGATTGGATGTATCTTCCCAACAATAACCGAAACAAGTGTTTCAGAAGCATTACGATAATATAATCATCCGCTTGTGTGTGTCAGGTTCTTTGTCGTGCTTGATTCATAATGTTATATTTTAAAATCTCTGTCAAAAAAAGCATTGTGTATTGTTTCGCCATCTTCCAGGACGACAATACGTAAATATTTACCAGTTTCTTGAATGTATCCCCATTTTCGTTTACGGCCATCAGTCTGGGTTTGTTCATGTTCAGGGGTGTTATATACCTGTTCAATCTATTCCATTTTAATTTCTTTTCGGTCTTGCCGTTGCCGTGTATGGAGAAAATAATTCGTAAACTTCATTTTGCTGAGTCCTTACTCCGGTTAATTCGCTTAAATTGATTTTATTTCTGCAAAAAGAAAACGAAACTGCAAAGTTATTCAATTTTGGAATATTGTTTAGCTATTAATTAGAATCGGTTGTTATCTGCCATCAATTATTGTATCAGCATACACCATTACTTAACTGCTTGAATAAACCACTCCCACCCATTCATAAGGCGTGTGAAATAAAACAGATTTCGTATCTTCGCTGGGTGGAAGTTTCATGCAATCTCAAGCACCCAATATGGAAAGATTTGTGTTTTTTGATTATTTCCGGTTTACTTTTTAAGTCAACCCATGTTGTAATCCTGCAGTCTATCTCGTAAATGAAATTCCACAGTTGTAATAGGGTATAATTAGTTATATTTGGATGAGAAATTCAACGTTATAAAAATGGTAAGAATTAACTTTTAAAGCGATGAACTGGCAAGATTATATTACATCTGATCCTGATATATTATCGGGTAAACCTACGATAAAAGGGACACGGATAAGTGTGGAATTCATTATTAAATTGCTTGCCTCTGGTTGGACAAATCAAGAAATACTGGAAAACTATCCACGATTGAACCAGGAACATATAAAGGCGGTTTTTGCATTTTTACACGAACAAATTGAAGACGGATTGTTGCTTCATGAATTCCCGCCAAACAGGAATTAATCGGTTTGCAATCATTAAGTGGAGTCATGAAATTACTCGCAGACGAAAATATCCCTGTTAAATCAATTGAAATGTTACGAGAAAATGGAATGGATGTAAAATCCATTGGTATTGACCATCTTTCCATATCAGATAAAGAGGTAATAGAGATTGCACAAAACGAAGGTCGATTAATTATCACATTTGATAGTGACTATGGAGACTTAATCTTTGTTCATGGTTTTCGTCCATCTGCGGGTGTTGTATATTTTAGGATACATCAAATCAATTATAAAGAATTTGCTAACATCGTATTACAACTTATGGCAAATCATACATTAACTTTTGAAAATAAACTAACCGTTTATGATGGAAAAAGGAGACAAAGAAGCTATCATCAAAGAAGATGAATTAGTTTTGTGCCATCAGCGGCACCGCCGAAGCCCTGGGTGGCGGCAAATTCGCCAGTGGCGCCGTTACTGGGGCGTATGTGAAAATTGCCAGATGCACAGGATCAATGCCAGAATTCATCAATCATTCTCCATTTCCTTCACAAACTTTAATCCTAAGGTTTACTTTTTGTATTTTTGTTGTAAGCAGCAATCTATTGTAAAATACCTATTGTTGCTTTTATTATTTGCATAATCCTTGAAAATATGTTGAAGAGAAAAACATTTAAGATCAGTGATTTATCAAAGCACCTGTTTTGGGATGTAGATACCGGTACCCTTGATCCTGAAAAAAATAAGCGATTAATCATCAGCCGGGTGTTGGATTATGGAGTTATGGGCGATTGGAAGATCATTCACAGGTATTATGGCATTAAAACCATTGCTAATGAATTAACAACAGTTAGGGATCTTAGTCTCCCGTCTGCGAGCATGGTTTCATTACTCTCAGGGGTACCAATAGAAAAATTTTTATGTTACACTACACGGCAGTCAGGCCAGAAGTTCTGGAGTTAATAAAAAGCATTCAGGCTAACACGATCTTCCAGGAGATGAGATTGGTCGGAGGTACAGCACTGGCTCTTCAGATTGGGCATAGAGTATCGGTGGATATAGATTTGTTTGGTCAGATGGAAGCTGATGCATTAGCTGTATCCGGTTTTCTTAACCAAATGGGAAGAACTATTCAGGTTAAAAAATCTGCGAACATTAATATTTATGTTGTTAATGACATTAAAGTAGATATTGTTAACTACCCATACAGCTGGATTGAGCAAGCCGTTGATGATTCAGGCATTACCCTGGCAGGTATGAAGGATATCGCGGCAATGAAATTGGCAGCAATTGCTGGCAGAGGCTCAAAAAAGGACTTTATTGATGTTTTTTTTCTGTTGAAATACTTTCCTCTTTCTGAAATGTTGGGGTTCTTTAACCAGAAATATCCTGATGGAACAGAATTGTTGGTTTTAAAGAGTCTTACCTGGTTTGAAGATGCTGATAGGGATGAAATGCCTTTAGTGCTGGAAGACTGTGATTGGAAACTGGTGAAACATAGAATAAGGACAGAAGTTCAGGATTACCTTACAGGTTTGTTAGAGGAAGATTGAAAGGTTTGTATGAGAAATGTTTCTGGACTATTCTTAGTGATCTGTTTCGCACAAAGGGTTGCAAATTCCGGCACGGATTTCTCTCAGGTTTCGTATCTTCGCTGGGTGGAAGTTTCATGCAATCTCAAGCACCCAGTATGAATGCAACAACCCAAATTATCTTGTCCGCCGCCATCAGCGGCACCGCCGAAGCCTTGGGTGGCGGCAAATTCGCCAATGGCGCCGTTACTGGGGCGTATGTGATGATGTTTAATCATTTTGCGGAGATCGGTAGATTGATGAATAAGTGAAAATTGAATGTCTGGTATAATTTTATCTTTCTTCAAAATTTGATGATAATTACTAAAGTAGTATATTTGTTGGTTTAGAAGAACCCATCCTGAATTTTAAGGTTTATGACCCGATTAACTCTTGCAAATGGCAAAAAAGGAGCAAATACAATACTGGGTAAATACTGCTACCGATGATCTGCAAACTGCTGATTTGTTGATCTCAAATGACCGGTTTATCCACGGTTTGTTTTTTTGCCATCTTTGCATAGAAAAACTCTGCAAGGCTCATATTGTGAAAGATGCAGATGAAGTGCCCCCTAAATCACATAATTTGCTTTATTTGGTTTCAAAATCCCACTTGATATTAAACGACGATCAGAAAGATACATGCAGTATTTTAATGACTTATCAACTCGAAGGCCGATATCCTGAATATTATCCATCTTCACCATCAAAAAAGATGGTTATTGACTTGCTTTCAAAAACCAAAGAACTATACACATGTCTCAAAGAGAAGTTGTAGAAAAGATAAAAAGATACTGCTCCCTGCTCACTATGAGAGGTATAGAGATTGACCGTGCTTTTTTATACGGAAGTTGGGCCCGGAATGAAGCTTCTGAAAATAGTGATATTGATGTAATGTTAATATCATCCATGTTTGACACTTTCGACCCGGCAATAAAGGCTAAGGCATGGAGATTAACGGAGGAAGTTGACCTGAGAATAGAACCTTATACCGTTGGGATAAAAAAGTTTCAGGAGGATTCCTTTTCTCCCCTTGTACAAGTAGTAAAAAAACAAGGAATAGAGATTGATTTGAAAGGTTAAAGATGATTTTTGGTCGAAATCCCATTTCAAGAGCCACAAATTTAAGCACGGATTTCTCTCAGGTTTCGTATCTTCGCTGGGTGGAAGTTTCATGCAAGCTCAAGCACCCAAGATGAATGCAAAAACACAGATTATTATGTCAGCCGCCTTATTTATTATTAGGTTATTTAATAATTGGTTGCCAATCCCAGAAATCAGATTTAGTCAACCACTTTCTGAAATTAAAATAGATATTGGAACTGGGCGTACTATTAGAATCGAAAATGGAGATACAATTGAAGATTCAATAGATGGAACGAATTTACATTAAGACATGATGGGAATAACCCTGGCTTGGCCGATAAAATCCAAACCAATGATTACTATGTAATGCGAGATGCTACACGTTCTGACGGTCCCCATAACATCAATATGATTTTTTCCCTGACGGTACTTTTGCCTATAATTTCTTCATAAGAGGAATTCACAGCAATAACTCCAGGTTGTTTTTTGGAATGGATTTTACAAATGTTTCAATTCGTTTGACGGTATCACTATTACCATCATACAAGGTTTGCCCTTTTGAGCAATTCAAATATTTGTTCTTTGGTAATGTTTTCAAGCTGGCTTTTGTTGTAAATGTAAACAAGGTAAACCTCGTTATCCCCGGTTACAAGATAAGTGATAACCCTTGCGCCAGCGGACTTACCCTTACCTTTTGATCCAATGGCCATTCGCAGTTTATGAATCCCCTGGCCAATATGAATGCCTGAGTCCGGTGCTTCTTTCAGGATTTGGACTAGCTCCCGTAAGTCTTCTTTAAGAGAAGGATATTTTTTAGAAAGCTTCTTGAAAAGCTTTTTAAAATCGGGAGTTGGATATACGTTATAGCTCATTTAAGAAATCTTCAGCCGATTGTTTCTCAATTTTACCTTGTTGCATCAACTTAACCTGGTTGAGGCTGTTCTGCAGTTCGTTCAGTGCCTTTTGATCCACTTCTGGTACTTCAACATAATCCAATGTTTTTATAAATTCCAAAAAAGCATTGTACTTGCTATCGCTGATATTTAAAGTTAGTTGTCTCATTTTAAAAAGATTTTTTTCAATAATCAGGTAAAACCACAGTTGGTTTCAATCCTGAATTGTATGCAAAAATACTAAACTTATTGCAAAATTCAATTTGCAGTAAATTAAGGATTTGCGTAGTTAGAACACCTGATATCAGCCACCATCAGCGGCACCGCCGAAGCCCTGGGTGGCGGCAAATTTGCCATTGGCTCCGTTACAGAGGCGTATGTGATGATTCTTGGGTGGAAGCATACACTGCCTTTAATCCTGACCCACATTTTTTATTACCTTTGGAGTATTGCAAAGAGCATGATATGAATGCAGAAACAAAAATTATAATAAAAGATTTGAAAAGAAGGCTTTCAAACCATCTGAAAGATAATCTGATTGACGTTATTCTTTTCGGGTCTCAGCAAAGAGGGGATTGCTCAGTTGATTCTGATTATGATATTTTGATAATTGTGAAGGAAGGAAACAACTGGAAAATGGAAAGGGAAATTTCAGATATCTGTTATGAGATTGAATTAAAATATGATATCATAACTGACATTCATGTTTTAGCTGAAAATGAACTCAATTTACCTCGCGGGAAACAACCCATTTTTTATAATGCAATTAAGCAGGGTTATTACGTATGATAAACGAAGAAGACAGGAAAACACTTATTGACTATCGGCTTAACCAGGCAAAAGAAACAATTCACCTATCCCGGTTTTTAATTGATTCAGGTCAATTGACCGTAGCAGTTAATCGGATTTATTATGGAATGTTTTACGCTGTTACAGCATTGGCAATAAAACACAGATTTGAAACTTCAAAGCATTTTCAGCTTATAGGTTGGTTTAACAAAGAATTTATTTCGACAGGCGTTTTGAACAACTATTATGGGAAAATATTGAGAAATGCATTTCAAAACCGGACGAAAGGAGATTATGACGCATTCATATCATTTGAAAAGGAGGAAGTAATTGTAATGCATGAAGAGATGGTGGAATTCATCCAAAAGATTGAAATGTTAGTCACAGAATAAAGATAAACCTGGTGACCGAACTGGGTAAATACTGCCACCGATGACTTGCAAACTGCTGAATTGTTGATCTCAGGCAACCAAAAGGTTTATCCATAGATTGTTTTTTGTCATCTTTATATTGAAAAACTTTGCAATGCTTATATTGTGAAAGATGCAGATGAAGTGCCCCCTAAATCAATTAACTTACTTTATCTGCTTTCAAAATCCGATCTGATGTTAACCCATGACCAGAAAGATACATGCACCATTTTAATGACTTATCAGATCGAAGGGGGATATCCTGAATACTATCCATCTGCACCAGCAGCACAGATGGTCAATGACTTATTTTCAAAAACCAAACCTACCCACCACATAAGAAAAACCAATGAAAGTCTTGTCATTTCGACCAGAGGAAGAAATATCAATAATCTTACCGGACACCAATGATTTTTTTATTCTTATTTTTTATAAAGCACTCCTGAGGTAGTCCTCAAATTTATCCAGATCATTTTTCACCGGATCGTTCGTTTCGGTAATTTTCTTCCTCAGTTGCTGTATTTTATGGGGTTCAAGGTTGTAATTATAGGCATGCCTGAAAACATGTCTGAATGCCAGTAATTCACTTAACATTACAAACGATACTTCAGATATAACCTGTGGTCTGATGCCTGGTATGGCAAACTTCATACGAAGTAAAATATTCTTATGAAATCCAGAACTTCGTTCTATGTTGTTTTCAAAAGTAACCGATATTTCCTTAAATAAATCTTCATAAGCATTGTAAAGATTATGCAATAGGTAAGCACAATGAATTGTTTTGTTTTCATCCAGAGGTTCCATGTGTTTAATTTGACCAAAAATCCGTGATATAATGCTTCTTTGATCATCCATATAACCCAATAGAATGGCAATTCGTTCCTTCATTTTAAATCACTTTTAAGCCCGTATCCAATATTTTTTTTGCAAATCTGCAATTTTCCAGTTCTATAACTTCTACCTGTCGGGGAAGGTATTCCTGGATTTTTGCCATAAACGAAAAATAGTTTTGATTGGTTAGTCCCAAAACAGCAATGTCGATATCCGAATGAGAACGGAAACGCTCCGGCATAATTAAAGAGCCACTAATATAGGCAGATGAAACGGAATAAACCGGACCCACTTTTTGAATGGTGTCAATCGTCAGTTTGAGCAGCGCAACCCGTTCTTTTTCCTGCTTAAGTTGCTTTTCATCGAGGATTTGTTTCAAAAGGTTTCCCGAACCTGCCATTTTCATGGTTTGAATTTTTTGTGGATTATGTTGTCTTATCGAAAGCATAAAGTTACAGTTTTTTATGCATCAGTCCCAATTGTTTCGTGAGATAAGAAAAATCTGCATACCGCTCATCGCTTATACAAAGCAATCCGCTGCCACACATTTATAACCCGTGGTAAAGAGTAAGGCAAAATAGCAATCAACCAACAGGCAGAATTATTTATAAACAACTTTAGTATAAAAAACTAAAATATATTCACCAAAACTTTGTAGAAAATTGAAAGTGGACAACCTGGATAGTCATTTGTTTGGTTGGGAAGGCGGTTAGGCGGGGTCAGATATGAGCATTGAATTAGCCTTTGATGGAAAAGCAGTGCTAAATAACTTGCAGATGAACCGGGCCATGACAAAGATTTTGACACATACGCGTATGATTATTAAATCGCGGCATGTAAAGCATGCAGTAAGACTGCAAGTGAGCTCCCCCGTAAGAAAAGAACGGGGACCGAATTAATAGAATTATAACTTGATGAAATCCACGCGCTGAAAACGTGCGAGAGCAGAAAACCTATATTGATGTGATGTTGATGCCTAACATGTCTGACAATTTTGATATAACGATCAAAGCAAAAGCATGGAGATTAACAGAAGAAGTTGATTTGAGAATAAAACCCTATACCATGGGGTTAATAAAATTCAGGAGGATACGTTTTCCTCATTATACACGTTTTGAAAGAGCAAGGAGTTGAGATTGATCTCAGGGATATTTAATTTTATGAGGGAAGGAATACTCTCTGAAAGGATGAACCGAGCCATGACAAAAATTTTGACACACACGCCCATGATTATAATTCTCAGTATGGCAAAGCATGCAGTCAGTCTGCTGGCGAGCTCCATCTGACCTATTTAATAAAATTATAACCAGATGAAAAGAATGAATTCCGCGGTTTTAATTCAAATTCCCGCCATGGGAGGTGAGAGGGATCTGGCAAAAGCAATTTCGGTGCCATGACAATAATTTTGTCATGGCTCAGTTCATGAAATCATTATTATTGCCTATATTTACTTCGTGAAATATTTTAGTATCAAATGAGTCGAAATACCTTACGGAAAACGATTGATAATCAAACGTTTATTTGTATTCTTTTTTCTTTTCTTTTCCTTGTTGCAACCCTGGCTCAGGGGCAGTCAGATATTCGCTTCAGCCATTTAACCACCAAAGATGGATTGAGTCAGAATTCTGTGCTGTGTATCCACCAGGACAGTTATGGGTTTATGTGGTTTGGCACGCGCGACGGCCTGAATCTTTATGATGGCATAACCTTCCACACTTTTTACCACAATTATTTTGACAATAATACCCTCAGCAGCAGTTATATCAATCATATATCGGAAGATACCACCGGCGACCTCTGGATCAGCACAACCAATGGACTGAACAGATACAAACGCGACAGTGAAGAATTTGAAAGATATTTTCTGCCCGATATTGAAGGAGAAAGCAATATATTCTGCTCATACCAGGACAGCGCGGGAAGACTATGGGTAGGAGCAACCGAGGGTTTGTTTACCTTTGACAGGGAGCAGGAAAAACTGGTGCATTACACATTTGATGGTTACAGTGGTGAGAAACCGGGGAGACTTATCAAATCCATTTCGGAGAATCGAAACGGACAATTGTTGTTTGGAACCTTTTCGGATGGATTATTTGTTTATGATCATGCAAACGGGCAACTCCGAAATCTGAATACCTCAACCCAGCCGTCATTAAATCATAACAACATCGAATCGATCCTTGAAGATGACCAGGGCAGAATTTGGTTGGGTACTGCCGGTGGTGGAATCAATATTTGGAATCCTGGCAGGGGTGAGATCACCACCATGGAGATGGGGAAAATGTCTAAACTCAGCAGTAACATTATCCGCGACTTACTTAAAGACAAAACCGGCAGGATATGGGTCGGAACGTTTAACGGACTTTATATTTTTGATCCTGTTTCTGGTGATCTGAATATTGTAGAAAGCAATGAGCGCAACCCATATAGTTTAAATAACAATGCGATCCGGTATCTCTACCAGGATCGCGACAAAGCGGTATGGATCGGAACTTATTTCGGGGGTGTAAACATTTACAATCCTATCAATCAAAGATTTAAACATCATACCTATACTCCCGACTTAGAGATCCCATTAGACTACAACGCTGTGAGTGCTATCGTAGAAGACGAGGATCTGAACTTGTGGATAGGTACCGACCGGGGTGGGCTGAACCACTACAACTATACCACGCAGGAATACAGTTACTATTTGCCCGAAAATGATTATGTGGACGGCACAGAACCCATGTTTACCATCAAGTCGCTGTTGCTTCAGGATGAGGTTCTGTGGATAGGTACCCATCGCAGAGGGTTGTACCGCTTTGATATTTCCCAAAAGTCATTCTCAAGGATATTTTTACCGGGGGAATCGAATCCTGAATTGATTAATTCGGTTATCAATTCCATGTATTGGGATCCCAAAGGGTATATCTGGATAAGCACCAGGAGTTATGGTGGATTGTTTAAATTTGATCCTGTCACCGAAAAAATCGTGGATTTTCAATTGCAGGAACAGGTTCATGGTTTGATTGCAGATACGGACGTAAGGTCTGTCTTTCAGGACAATTTTGGAAACAACTGGATCGCCACCCGAGGAAAAGGAATTATCCTTTTCAATGAAGAAACCAACTATATAGACCAATTTTTTCACGACCGGGATACACCCCATAGTTTACGATCCAATCATATTTACCAGATCAAACAAGATAGTGATGGCAATATATGGGTTGTTACCGATGGTGCAGGTATCGGACAGTTTGACCGGGTATCGCGAAGTTTTGACTTTTCATTTTCTCAGCAAGGTTTGCTCCATAATAAGGTATTGGGTGTATTAAGGGATTCATTAGACAACCTCTGGTTTAGCACAAATAAGGGAATATCGCGCTATCAGAAAGCAGACTCCGTATTTTTTAATTATGACTATGCAAGCGGATTACCCCTTTCTGAACTTACGGAAGGGGCGTACCATCGTGGAAGGTATTCGGGTGATCTTTATTTTGGCGGTGTGGATGGATTTATTGAAATCGATCCCGGAAATTTTGATGATAACAATTTTAAACCACCCGTTCTGATTACTGAGTTTAAATTATTTGGAGAAGAGGTTAAACCCGATGATGAAAGAGGGATCCTCAACAGGTCGATATTGAACACAAGTAAGATTCAACTGAAGTATAACCAGTCGATCTTCACCATTGATTTTGTG
>CAYMLS010000170.1:0-10768 GCA_964390665.1 uncultured Bacteroidales bacterium
GAATGGTTAATTCTGCTTAGTCTTTTTTGCAACAATTATTTCTATTTCAACCTTTCCACCTCTTCCTCGCTAATCTCCAGGTCTTCTGCTATTTCGGAAGGGTTAAATCCTTTGGCAAGCATTTTTCTGATGGCTTTGGTAAGTTTGGATTCAACTTTTTCCTTTTCTTTTTTTGCTTCCTCTTCTCTTTCTTGTGCTTGTTTTTCTCTTTCTTGTGCTTGCTCTTCTCTTTCTTGTGCTTGCTTTTCCCGTTTTTGCGCCTTTTCTCTTTGCCGGATTTCTTTCTCTAATTTCTGCAACGTTGTGAAGTTTTCTTCTGTAAGGTAAGAATTTTTCTCCCTGAGATTTTTATTGAGGTTTTTCAATTCCTCCAGCGCGGCTTTTTCCACGCGAACCGCATCCCGGTATTTGTCGTAATACAACAATTCTTCCTCGGTAAAAGCGGATGAACTCACGCACTCCAAGGCTTCTGATATTTCTGCTACCTCTAATAATTCTTCTGATATCTCTTCCGTATTTTCATCTATCTCTGTAAGAAAACGAAGCCATAAATGCATGATTTTCTTGTCGGTAAAACTTTTTGCTTTAAATTTTGGCAATTCAACAAATACCAACTCCAAACCCTCGATATGCTCATCGTTATGCTCGGTGTGTACAATGCGGTAATGGTGGTAATAGGTGTTTTCCATCTCCTTAGAGGTGTGGAAAATATCGTCAACCAGGCTTAATCCATAAACCGGTTTTAATTCTCTGTACTTGCCTCCACCTTTGAGCTGCTTTACGTAAGCTTTTCCGGTGTTAAAAGGCATTCTTTGTTTGAATGCACTGGTCCAGTACATTTGCATTTCCACGATAAAGTAACGCCCTTTATTATCAGTACAATGTACATCTACAATGGAGCGTTTCAGACTGGGAAGCTCGGGGATCAGTTCGGGTTCAAGGTACTCAACAGTTTCAATATACTGGTCGTTTTCCAGAGGCAGAATAGCATTCAGGAAACTCTTTATAATATGGGGTCGTTCCCCAAAGATCTTTCTGAATGTAAGATCGTTTTTGGGGTCTAAATATTTGTTCTTCTTTGTGTTTGCATTCATGACAGCCAAGTATTTACACACAAAGATAGAGATTTTTTTGTTTCGTTATTGTTGTTTGGTTAGCGATCATGAATTGAGAAGATCGGAGTGGTGCAGTAGCAATGAGAAAGGGTAAATTCCGGACTTTGGATTCATCTTATTGTCATTGTGAGCATGCCTGTATGAATGCTGATTTGCTATACCCGCTTTTTTTATTTCGATGGATAACCCAGATCCTGAAGATCTTTGGCAGTACCAGCGTAGTGGTATACATTTGAAAAACCTTTTTCTTCCAGGTTCTCAGCGGCTCTTTTGCTTGAAGCATGTTCATCATCAGCACTGTAAACCACGATCGGTTCGTTTTTGCTGAACCTTTGTTCCGCTTCTTCGCCAACGGTCTCAATGGGCTCATTGATAGGCTTTTCATCGAAGGGATCGGGTTGGTTTTCTCTGGTATAAACTTCCAGTAAGGTCATTTCTTCACTTTTAAGTCTCTCGCGTAATTCTTCTATCTGAATTGTTTGCATTTGAAGTTGTTTTTTTAATTGATTCATATTAAAACTTGTCTGATCTTTCTGTTTTTCTCATAAAAAGACAAAAACTATTCCATCGCTGTGCCTTCATTTCCAATCATACTGAGCGTATCTTTCTTTGATATAACATGACAAAAGACTGATGCCCGGGTGGTTTAAAAAGTTCTGTTAACTGGACTGTAAATTCTGTTGGGGAATATACTCTACATTGTTGAAGGAAGGCAGCAGAGTTTGTCCGGAGCATGGACAATTTGATTGTCCTTTAAGAAATAAAATGACCGGATTTTTCTTCATGAAACAATATGAATCTGACCGAAATCTCTCATTATTGATTGAATGAACAGAGGTATGATTGCATGCATGGTAAAAGAACATCCAGGTTTTGATGGCGTAGAGAAAATAAGGCATATTTAAATATCTGACATTTGGGTTTTTGGCAGGATTTTTTACTGTAATAACCAGAAAACAAACCAGGAACGGAGCATAAACAACATCTGTATCAAATCGATTTTTGCTTCTTTTGAGATTGTAAAACATAAAAGTGAAGCATGCCTGTTACATATGTTTTTTGTATCTGTTTCCGGTAAGAACATTTTTTTCATCCTTCAAAATAAACATTATGCTACAATCATTTAATCCTTATAACCAGGAGTTTATTGGTGAATACAAACGATTAGAGGTAGAAGAACTGGATCCGATCCTCAATTTGGCCACACAAGGCTTTGAGCATTGGAGAAAAACCTCCCTGGATGATCGGGCCGGATACCTGAAAAGAATTTCAAAAGACCTGAGAGAAAACGAAGAAGAATATGCGAGTCTTATAACCAATGAGATGGGAAAGGTCATCAAGGCATCGCGCAAAGAGGTGAAAAAATCTGCCATGGCCCTGGAATATTTCGCAGAACATGCTTTTTCTTATCTTCATCACAAGCAAATACAGGAAGATGAAGGTGAAGCAGAGGTGATTTACGAACCTATGGGTGTTATACTTTCCATCATGCCCTGGAATTATCCTTTCTGGCAGTTCTTTCGTTTTGCAGCCACTACCCTCATGGCAGGCAACAGTATTTTGCTGAAGCATTCTTCTATGGTGCCGGCCTGCTCAGAAAAAATTGAACATATCTTTCAAAAGGCAGGCTTTCCGGAAGGGGTATTTCAAAATATCATCACATCATCCTCAAGCATCAACAACATACTGAAAGATTTCAGGGTGCAGGGGGTTAGTCTTACAGGAAGTGTTGAAGCCGGTGCCAGTGTGGCAAAACATGCAGGGAAAAACATTAAAAAAACGGTTTTGGAACTTGGCGGCAGCGACCCTTTTATTGTTATGGAAGATGCTGATATAAAAAAAGCCGCCGAAGCCGGAGTAAAATCGAGAATGAAAAATTTCGGACAAAGTTGCGATGCAGCAAAGCGTTTTATATTGCATAAAGACATTGCCGAAGAATTTCTGGAGGAAGTAAAAAACGAACTGGAAAAAAAAGTTTTCGGAAATCCGCTTCATGAAGACAGTGATTACGGATCATTGGTGAGCAACGAGCAAAAAGATCTGCTTGAGCAGCAAGTTGATGGATCATTGAGAGAGGGAGCAGAGATCTACTGGCAGGAAATAAAGGCACCCGAAGAAAATGCCTTCTTCAACCCCATTATTCTGCGAAATATTGCCCCTCATTCTCCTGCATACAGTGAAGAACTTTTCGGACCGGTAGTATCTGTTTTTGAAGTATCAGACCAAAAACAGGCCATAGAAATTGCCAATGACACCGAATTTGGACTGGGAGCTTCCATATGGACCCAGGACCCGGAACGAGGCAAAAAAATGGCAAGAGAGGTTCAGGCGGGTATTATTTATGTGAACCATGAAGTGCATTCCAAACCAGAACTTCCTTTTGGTGGTGTGAAGAAATCCGGCATAGGCAGAGAAATGGCAGGTGAAGGAAGCAGAGAATTCACACACAAGAAAGCATTGTGGTATAACGTAAAAGAATGAGTTCTTGCAGGAAAATACAAATTGCTGCGTTGGTATTACTTGCATCTGAGACTTTTTTATTAAGGAACCATAAAAAGTTTTATTGCTGAAAGCAATTATGAATCCTTAAATGACCAAAAAAATAACACGGGGGATGGTGATGATTTTGTCTTTTAAACACTGTTCTCCTCATATTTTAAATAAACCAAAATATTCATCAAACAAAATATCATATGAAGAAAATAGCGATCAACGGATTAGGAAGAATTGGCCGGGCGGCCATGAAAATTATACTCGACAGCGAATCATTTGACCTGGTAGCTGTAAACGATATTGTTCCGGTAGAGAATCTGGCATATTTATTAAAATATGACAGTGTTTACGGCAGGTATGAAAAAGTTGTAAAAACCGGTGAGAATATGCTGATCGTACATGAACAAAAGATCAGAGTACTGAATGAAAAAGATCCGGCAAAGCTTCCATGGAAAGATCTGGATGTTGATATCGTAATAGAAAGCACAGGTATATTTACAGATGCTGAAGGTCTGCAAAAACACATTGAAGCGGGTGCCAAAAAAGTTATTTTGTCTGCGCCGGCAAAAGGTGGCAATGTTAAAACTATTGTTTATGGTGTCAATAAAGTATCGGCAGATGACAAGCTTATATCAACAGCCAGTTGCACAACCAATGGCATAACACCTGTGGTGGAGATCATGGATCGGAAAATTGGTGTGGCAAAAGCAATCATGACCACCACACATGCTTATACATCAAGTCAGCCAACCGTTGACCTCCCACATAAAAAAATGAGAAGGGGGCGTGCAGGAGCCCAGAATATTGTGCCCACATCAACCGGGGCAGCAAAAGCAACTGCCAAAGTTTTACCGCAGATGGAAGGTATTTTTGATGGAATTGCACTCAGGGTACCAGTACCGGCAGGGTCAATAGCCGATCTGGTATTTGTAACAAAAAGAAAAGTTACGGAAGATGAAGTGAATGAAATATTTAAAGAGGAAGCAAAATCGGAGAAATACAGAGGCATATTAAATGTGACCGATGACCCTCTTGTATCTACAGATATTATCAAAGATACCCATGCCTGTATTGTTGATTTGGGGATGACGCAGGTGGTAGATGGCGATCTGGTAAAAGTCCTTAGCTGGTATGACAACGAATGGGGATATGCCTCTCAGATGGTGAAGCAGGCTTTGCAGATTTAAACAATTCTTTCTCTGTGTTTAAATATTCAAACAATCACAGAATTAAAGCAGACGATAACCAACCGGAAGCAGGAAAAGAAATCATCTGAAATCTTCTTTTCCGCTTCCGGTTTTTCTTGTTTCTGGTTGCTAAATTCTTATCATGCAGGCAGTTTCCTGAATAATGGTTTTACCGTCTGTTATAATCGACTTATGCCCCGAATTTCTGTATTTTACCGGTATGCGCCATGGCAAGGGTCATGATCTCTTTAGCGGTGATCACTCCCAGTTCTCCTTTAGCTGCCGTATATTCATCAAATTTGCTTTCAAATGGTCCCCTCAGGTTTCCGGTTTTGATCATCAGGGGCACCGGATGCCAGCTGTGGGCACTCATGGCGGCAGGTGTTGAATGATCGCCGGTAATGATAAGGGCATCAGGTTCGTATTTTTCAAATAAAGGCAAAGCCTTATCCAGGGATTCTATTACATTGACTTTTTCTTCCACATTGCCATCTTCCCCTTTTTTGTCAGGATCTTTAAAATGGGCAAATACAAAGTCATGATCTTTCATGGCGATAATTGCATCTTCAATGATATCTCCGGGGGTTTTGGCATCAGAAAACAGCGTCATGCCCATAAGCCTTGCAATGCCTCTGTACATAGGATAGCCTGCCACGGCTGCCGGATGAAGTTTGAATCTTTCACCAAAAGACGTCCAATCGGGCAGACCGGCAAAGCCCCGGCTCAGGATCATGTTGGCAGGTTGTTCGTCTTGCAGAATATCCCTTACCTGCCCGAAAATATCCTTTGCAATTTTCGCTGTTTTACTTTCTTCATAAGGAGATCGTGCAGGATCCAGGGGTTCCACACCTGTGCTTTGAGGGTCTGTGTCGCCTGCCTCATCGGTTAGTCCTTCACCCCTGAGGATAAGTACTGCCCGGTGTTCCGATTCGGTTTCCAGGAAAACCTGCACCTCTTCAACATGCAGGTCTTCCTGGATTTTTTTCACGAGTTCCTGGTTTTTCTCTGTGGAGATTCTACCTGCACGCCGATCTGTTATTGCCCCATTGTCATCCAATGTGCAAAAATTGAGTCTTGCTGCAATATCTCCCTTTTTCAGATCGAAATCAATACCCAAAGCACTCAAAACACCTCTTCCGATCTTATAAACAAGAGGATCGTATCCGAAAAGACCCAAATGACCTGGTCCGCTACCGGGAGTTATGCCCGCCATCACGGGATGATGTAAACCAAGAGCTGCCTTGGCGGCAAGTTTATCCAGGTTTGGTGTTTTCGCTATTTGGAGGGAGGTACCTTTTCCCTGGTTATCAGTGTCTCCTAATCCATCCAGCACAAGCATCACGATCTTTTTATGATTCGCTTCAACCAGTGAGCTGATGAGATTACCATATTGATCTTGCATAATGTATTTTTTTGGTTTAAAAATCTTTTGTCATTGGGTTTTCTTATTGACCCTAAATGCCAAAGGCATAAACTGCGGTATTTCCGTCGGGATAAACACCATCAATGTACACGTTTCCTGAATAATCCTCCAGAATCGTTTCTACATGGTAAGGTTCAGTTACCAATTGTTTATTGACAGCAATAATAATAAAACCCTCTCTCATGCCTGTGTCTCTTAGTTTACCCTGATCGAGTTCAGTAACTTTCACACCCCCTTGTATATTTAGTTCCTTTTTGGTTTCCTCCGATACCATTTTTAAGGTGGCACCCATCACGGTTCTGGTTTCCTCCCGGAGGAGTTCCTTTTGACTTTCCACTGATATTAACTCTGCAGTGGTTGTTTGGGTTTCTCCATTTCTCCTGTAGGTAATGTCGATCTCTTCTCCCGGATGATGAAAGGCGACCTGTTGCTGCAGTTCACCTGTACTGTTCACTTCAGAATCATTTATTTCCATGATCACATCTCCTTTTTCAAGTCCTGCTTTATCTGCAGAACTATTTTCAACAACTCTTTGCAGAAATATTCCCTCCACCGATTCAAGACCTTCCTCATCTGCCAGTTCTGAATTTACCTCAATAATGGAAATGCCCAGTACGCCCCGTCTTACCTCTCCAAACTCTATAATATCTTCTTTCACGCGTTCAACAATAGAGGAAGGCACGGCAAATCCGGTTCCAATATTGGTACGCGTAGGTGAGATGATGAGTGTGGGCACACCGATCAGCTGACCACGGAGATTTACCAATGCTCCGCCACTGTTGCCAACATTGATGGCGGCATCGGTTTGCAGAAAGGACTCGATGGGCATATCGCTACCCTGCAGCACACCCAATGTTCTCTCTTTAGCACTAATGATTCCGGCGGTTACCGATGAGGTAAGTCCAAATGGATTTCCTACTGCCAAAACCCATTCGCCCACGCTCAAAATGTCTGAGTCGCCAAAATCAAGATAAGGCAGATTTTCCTGTTCAATTTTAAGTAATGCAATATCGGTATTGGGATCGGCCCCTTCCAGTTCAGCTTGAAAAGTTCGTTGATCATTCAGTGTTACCTCAATATCATCAGCATCTTCTATCACATGGTTGTTGGTGATAATGTATCCGTCTTCACTTACGATCACACCTGATCCAAAGGCGACACTGGGTTCCTGATTCTCCTGCCTGGGTCCGGGTCCGAAAAAGAATTCCAAAGGATTTTGCATTTGCTGGTCTTGCTGTTCCCGCATGGTTTTTACATGCACCACACCGTATACTGTTTTTTGTGCCACACCCTTAAAGTTCATTGTTGTAGAAGCATCCATATTTTCAGGAAAGTCGGCATCCATCTGCTGATTTTGTCCATTGGCTGTTTTCTCTGGCGATTGATCAAAAAATATTACATAAGCAAATATGGCCAGTAAGGCGGCTACAAATGCGATTGAAAAGTTTACTCCTATGTTTGTTTTTTTCATCTTATGTCCTCCAATATTTTGTTTGAGATTTCTGTATTTATGATTGATTGTTTTGCAATTGCCTGAATTCTTTTTCAGACAGTATTTTTACATTTCTTTTTTTTGCTTCATCAAGCTTGCTGCCCGGGTCATCACCTACCACCAGGTAATCGGTATTATCGCTTACGCTGGATGTTGCTCTTCCTCCCAGTCGTTCCACTTCATCCTTTGCTTCGTCGCGTGTATAATGATCCAATTCTCCGGTAAATACAAAAGTTTTGTTGGTGAATTTGTCTGAAGTTGTTGTTTTTTCCTTTTTTACTTTTACACCATAATTTTGGAGTGCTTTGATCATTTTTTGATTTTCCTTATTAGAGAAAAAGTGTGATATGCTTTGGCCAATTTCGTCTCCTATTTCATCAGTGTTGTTGAGTTCCTCCTTTGTAGCTTCTTCAATTTTCTCCAGGGATTTGTATTTAAATGCGAGTATTTTCGCAATATGTCTTCCAACATGGCGAATACCAAGCGCATAAATAAACCGTGTAAGTTCAGTTTCTTTGGAATCCTGCACAGACCGATACAGTTTTTCAGCAGACTTTTTCCCCATGCCTTCCAGTTTTTCCAGATCTTCGGGTTCAAGTTGATAAATGCCCGGAATATCTTTGATCATTTCCCGATCCACCAGCTGGTCAATGATTTTTTCTCCGAGGTTTTCAATATTCATGGCATTGCGTGAGGCATAATGGATAAGTTTTCCCTTTAACTGCGCCACACAAGACAATCCGGCCGGGCAAACAACATAGGCACCTTCCCGCACGGTGGTTGTATGGCAAACGGGGCATTCCTCAGGCAACTGAAAGTGCTTTGCTCGTTTGCCTTTTTTTTTCTCCACCCTCTCTGCAATTTCTGGTATCACATCTCCTGCTCTTACAACCTTCACCTTATCACCGGGTCTTACGTCTTTTTTATTTACCTCATCTTCGTTATGAAGTGTTGCCCTGCTTACGGTTACCCCTCCCACATCTACCGGTTCCAGCAAAGCAACAGGTGTTAGTATACCTGTTCTTCCCACCTGTACAATAATATCGGTAAGAAGTGTGGTTTCTTTTTTAGGTTCAAATTTCCAGGCATAGGCCCAGCGTGGGCTGCGGTTTCGGCTTCCCAGTTCAGATCTGAGTTGCCTTTTGTTGAGTTTTACCACCATTCCGTCAATCTCGTAAGGTAAGTTTTCTCTTTTTTCTTTTAAGTCTTCAAAAAAACCAACGACTTCCTCTTTTTGAGTACACGTCTTATTTTCATTGTTGGTTTTCAGTCCCCACCGGCGAAAATGGTCAAGCATTTCCTGATAATTGTCAAAGTCTCCATTGGTACTATCGATGATCTCATAGAAGAAAACATCAAGGGGTTTGTCAGCTACTTTTCCGGAATCGAGTTGCCGGATCAGTCCGGAAGCTGTATTCCTTGCATTGGCGAATGGGTTTTCTCCCTTTTCAATGCGTGCCTTGTTGATGTTTTGGAACCCTTCTTTGGAAATAAAGATCTCTCCCCTAACCGATAAATGATCAGGGTGGTCTTTTTTCCGAAGCAGTTTCAGGGGTACAGATCCTATGGTTTTCACATTTTCGGAAATATCTTCACCGGTTTCGCCATCTCCCCGGGTTGCTGCATACTGAAATTCGCCCTCCTCATATACTACTTCCACTGATAGTCCATCAAATTTCGGTTCCAGAAAATAGCTGATTTCTTTTCCCTGTGTGTTTTTTTGAAGGGAATCAATAAAATCCTTCACATCCTCTTCTTTATCCGAAGAATTTAAACTCAGCATCGGAGCCTTGTGTTTTCGTTTCCGTAAATTTTCGACCGGAGGTGCGCCTGTTTTTTCGGAGGGAGATGTTTGGGTTTTTAGTTGGGGGAATTCTTCTTCAATTTTCTGCAAATATTTGAAAAGT
Organism: uncultured Bacteroidales bacterium; assembly: GCA_964390665.1. GTDB lineage: Bacteria > Bacteroidota > Bacteroidia > Bacteroidales > UBA7960 > SKVR01. The sequence continues at coordinate 9,618 of CAYMLS010000170.1, forward strand.
TCATCGTATTTACTGTCAGAAATAACAGGGTCGTTTTCAATGTAGTACTTGTGATCGTGTTTACGAATAGCTTCGCGCAACTGCTTTGCTTCTTTCTCCGCTTCTTTTTCATCCATCTTTTCCGGGGATTTAAATTCCGGAAAGGGTGTTTTTATAAAAGGGTTATGGCTCATAAGCAATTCATTTAAAGTTTATTACCGTAGTGATTACTTTTTCTTTTGGCAGTTTGCGCAATACCATGCAGACCTTCCTGACACTTTGGTTTTCCTGATTTCGCCATCGCAGCGGGGGCAATTGTCTCCATCATTGCGGCTGCGAAGCAACCAGGTTTCGGGCAGTTGAGCAACATCTGCATTTTTCTCAATCGCCTTTTTCAACACTTTCAGGGTCATATCAAAAAGTTTTTTTCCATCTTCTTCGTTTATGTTGCTTGCTTTTTCTTTGGGATGGATGCCTGCCTGAAACAGTATTTCGTCTGCATACACATTACCGATACCGCTAAGTACTGATTGATCGGTAAGGAAGTTTTTGATCATGCTTTTGCTGTTTTCCAATTGCTTAAGAAAATAATGTTTATCAATATCCAGTGCATCCGGACCCACTTCATGTTCCTTCAAATATTCATCTATATCAGAGATCATTTCAATACTGCCCAGTTTCCTTTTGCTTACATAACAGAGATTTTGCGTATTATTGAGTTTGAAAATGCATTTGGTATAATCAGGTGGGTCTTCATCCTGGTTTTGGACATTCAGGTAACCTGTCATTCCAAAATGCATAGCCAACAGTTTATGATGATCCGTTATTAAAAAAAGATGCTTGCCTTGTCTTTTGAATTTTTCGATCTTTTGCCCTTTGAGATCACCTTTGATCTTCTTTGCTGTCGTTTTCACAAATTCTTTGTCAACGACCTCAACATCATTGATTTTTTTTTGCAAGGCTTTGCCTGCTTTTTTTCTGAAAACTTCTATGTCGGGCAGTTCTGGCATGATCGTAAATTTTTGATTCCTTCAACTTATTTTGCTTACGCATGTATGCACATTACATAAAGGATGCTTGAATTTCAGAGTTTATGATCTCTTTTCTATATTTATACATAGTGTCAGCAAGAAAACTCCTACTTTTTGTGTCTTTGATAAGAAATCGTCAAA
>CAYMLS010000171.1:0-10738 GCA_964390665.1 uncultured Bacteroidales bacterium
TATCAACCGTATGTGGGAAGTGCCCGGTAAGGAGCGATGCTCTGGAAGGTGCACATCGTGAGGCATTGTAGAATTGGTTGAACATGATCCCATTCTCGGCCAGGTAATCGATGTTGGGTGTTTCGATGATCTCTGCCCCGGTACATCCCAGGTCCGAAAAACCCAGATCGTCTGCCATGATCACAATGATATTGGGTGATTTTTTTTGTTCCTGCTCATTGCAGGAAAAAAGCAATGATGCTGCTGCCAGAACCGGCAAATGTTTTTTGATCATATGATGTTTATTTGAAATTATAAATTTTGTTGTCTGAGTCCACTCCAAAAACTCGTTTTCGGAGAAATTTGTGTAATGACCATGTTTTTATTTATCTGAATATCAGGCATTATAGTTAGTATCAATTCGTGTAATTTGTGGACAATTTACTTTGTAATAGTGGACTTTTGTCTTATTTTTTACTCCTGAAGTTGTTCATTGTTCTTTACCGATAATTCAAAAGAATCTGTTTTTGATCGCATCCTTTCTGCTATCTCAGGAAATTGTTTTAAAAGGTTTGATGTTTCACCGGGGTCTTTCTCCAGATTGAAAAGCAGGGGTGTTTTGTTAAAATCATCCCAGGAGAAGTCTTTCTGGTTTTTCTGTTTTTCGCCGGGCAGGTCAGGTATTTTGTATTTCCACTTTCCATACCTTACTGCCTGCAGCTGATCGCCTTTGTAAAAAAAGAAAGGTCTGTCAGGCAGTGATTCACCGCTGAACAGGAGAGAGGACAGGTCTTTTCCGTCGTAAACCCTGTCGTTGGGTACTTCTGCCCCGGTTATGGCAGCAAAGGTGGGAAACCAATCGGTCATGATGGAGGGATCGGTTATCACGCTGCCTCGTTGGGTTCTCTTTTCCCAATAAAAGATCGTGGGAACCCTGATACCCCCTTCAAAGGTAAATGTTTTCCGGCTTCTAAGGATGCCATTGCTTCCGGTGGGTTCACCCTCACCAAACCGCTGAGGAGCAACTCTTGCTCCATTGTCACTTGAAAATACGATGATGGTATTGTGGAGCAAATCATATTTTTCAAGTGTTTTGATGATCTCTCCCACGCTGTGGTCCATCTCCTGCACCACATCGCCGTATAATCCCTCTTTGCTTTTACCTTTAAACTGCGCCGAGGCATGCAAGGGTTCGTGTGGTGCCCAATGAGCAAAATACAAAAAGAAAGGATGATCCCTGTTTTCGGCAATAAAATGTGATGCTTCGCAGGTGAGGCGTTGTGTAAGGGTAGGTTGATATACCTCCTGATCCACTTTCACACTGTCGTCCCAGAGCGCCAGCAGGTCTTCAGGTTTCAACCTGTGTCCGTAAGATGGATTGCTGCGGATGTTCATATCGTTGCTGAACAGCAGTCCAAAAAACCTGTCAAACCCGGCGTCCTGTGGGAGATGCCCTTTTTTGTGGCCGAGGTGCCATTTACCAATGAGAGCGGTGGCATAATCCTGGTTTTTAAGCAACTCTGCAAGGGTGATCTCTTCTTCGGGGAGTCCTTTGTTTACCCAGGAGGCTTCAACGTGTGTCATACCCGATCTTACCTGATACCGACCCGTTAGCAAACCTGCTCGTGAAGGGGTACACACAGCAGCGGTAGCATAAAAATCGGTAAACCGGATGCCATTTTCTGCCAGATGATCTATGTGGGGTGTATAAATGTTTTCTGATCCATAACAACCCAGGTCGCCATAACCCAGATCATCGGCATAAATAAAAACAATATTGGGAGGTGCAGGATCAGGTTTCCCTGTTTTATTGCATCCGTAAAAACCTGCTGTCAAGGCAGGAATCAGAAAAATCTTTTTTATTTGATCGTTGTTCATGTGATTTGTTGTCCGTGTCAGCAAGAAAACGCATATTATATTTTGGTGCTTGATAAGAAAGCATCAGGTGCAAAGATGGGGAGGTCTGTTTTGTATCCTGGCATAACACTGAAACTGGTGCATTCCCGCAAGCAACATCTATGCTTTTCGTAAGCACAGTTGTTGAAAGCAAAGGTATAAAAGCGGGGGAAGGAAACCCTGAACAATTGTCTTAATTAGGATGTAAATTTGTATCAGAAAGCAAAGATGTGTCCACTCCGAAAATTTGTTTTCGGTAAATTGACTTCGCCGAGCTTGCGGTTTGTGTAATGTTTGAGTCATAAATTTTTTGTGGTAGACTCAAAGATGCCTTTTTTCTGTAAAAAGGTTAAGAGGGTTGAGGGTGATTGAGATGGGTAAGGGTGGTTGAGAATGATTGAGAAGATCGCCTATAAGTCTAAAACAATATTCTCTTCTCTTCCAAATCCGTTGATGATGATCTTGTTTTCTGTCAGTTCTACAATGGAAAAGGCATTTTGATCAGGTGTGTCTAAAATCCCTTTGAAATTCAGATAATGCACGCCGTTTTTCAGTTCATAATTTCCTTCATGATAATGGCCACAGAAATATGCTTTTACAACATGGCTACCTTCAAGAACTTCCATCACTTCGTCATAATTCCACAAAGTGTTCAGGTTGAGTGGTGTAACGGGCATGTGCGAAAACACGATCACTTTCTGGTCTTCCATTGCTGCAGTTTTCAACTGCTGACGCAACCATTGCATTTGTTTTTTGCCAATGCCGCCATTCCATTCTTTGGCATGGGTAAGTTCCTGTTTTTGCATTGATTTTAAAAGGGAATCAGATGTGAGATAGGTTTTTGTTCCTTTTGGGTGCGCTTTCACACTCAAATCATTGGCGTCCAAAACAATAAACCGCCAGTCTTCTTTTACAAAGTGATAATAGCGGGAAGGCATCCCCAGTCTTTTGGGCACTTTGGGCTTGTCCTCATCTTCAACGGAAAAATCATGGTTACCCAAAACATGATATTTTTCTGTTTGAATGGAGTCAAAAACAGGCAATATCCTGTCGAAACTTTGCCAGTCTTTGTCAATCATATCACCGAGGCTCACAACAAAGTTGAGGTTGTTTTGGTTAAAGGTATCCTTGGCTTCGCGGAGCCGATAGATGGATTCTGCAAAATACCGGTTGTATCGGGGGGCGTTTTCACAATCGCAATATTGTACATCGGCCACCACACCAAATTTAAGAGATTGGGAAAAGGCAACGAAAGGTGCTTTAAGAATGAAGATCAGAGAGATGATGAGAAAAAAGCGCATCTTTTTTGGTTTTTTATTTCAATCCATATTACAAAGAAGATTTGAGTCCACTCCGAAAACTTGTTTTCGGAAATTCCTGAAAATGTTTATTTTGTTTAATTGTTTGATTATCATCCATTAAGTTTAGTATCAATTTGTGTAATTTGTGGACTATATACTTTTCAGATTCGTGTCAGATTTTAGAAAGTACTCGTCACACTCAGAGACAGTCCACTGGAAGCAGGTACCACTCTGCAAACGCCTCCGACACAAATGATTCCCTGCCTTTGTCTGCCGTATGTCAGGCTAAACCGGTTGCTTTTTTGGGTATAACCGGCACTTACGGAAAAATAATGCTGTTGTCTGTTTTTTTCCGGATTTCCGTAATTATACTGGTCGGAGACGGCAAAGAACCAATGGGGTGCAATGTTGTATTCCAAAAGTGCCATGGCCCAATTGCCATTTTCCTGTTGAGTTGCCAGATGTTGAATTTCACCCCGTAAAGACCTGCGTGCCTGCAACCTGTATTGTATATCGGCGGCAAGAATATTTGCCTTTATGTTTTCCCGGGTAGTGTATCCTTCTATCACGTTCTGGTTGTAAAACAAATTCATGAATATGAAAGTGGCTTTAAGTTTTCTGGAGAAGCGCCTGCTGATTTCCAAATTCAAATCCTGAAAATACTTTTCATCGCCCGGAGTAAAAAAACCTGATTTGTATCCTTGTGTTCCGGTCTGCTGTATTTCAGTGGTATCGTTAACAGGAAGTTTTTCGATGGCATTGGCCCAGCTGTAATTGATGGTCACGTTGGTTCCGTATTGGCCACCCAGCCATGATCTGGCGGGGATCTTGAAATTTGTTTCTGCCATAAACCCCAGTTCTCCGTTGGGTTGTGTTGCATACGGATACATGCCGGTAAGGGCATAGGTGTGTTGCCGGGTCATGGCAGGCAAATAGTTGATATGAAGGTCGTTGCCTGTAGCGGTGCGGTTCGACCGGAAACCCATATTGTCGATACGTTTGGCAGACAGTAATATTCCGAAACCACTGAAAGAATAAGAACTGCTGATCACCAGTGCCTGCCCCGGACGATAGATAAAGTTGTTTTCTGCTGAAGGATCATTGACCTTCCAGGCATATTCTGCATTGACTGCAAAACCATTCCCTGAGAATTTGAGACGCCCGGAAAAGGCAGCCACATTTTCGGGCAAAACAAAAAGTGGATCCTGGTCTCTCTGGTATTTGCTGACACCACTCACACCGATGGACCATCGATTGGTTGATTCTGAAAATCTTTCAATAACTTCATTGAGATTCACTTCCGCATCTGCACCTCTTACGATGCCAGGTCCTTTTTCAAAAAACAACCGTTGTTCACCGATCAGTGTTTTGATGGTAATGCCCGCATGGGGTCGGTACAACAACCTGATGCCATCCAAAGAATTGTCGATCCCCAGGTTGGGTTCAACATAGGATCTTAATGCCAAACCATTTCCATATTGCTCATAAAAATTCCCCACGGTTACTTCAAGGTTTTCCTGTTTATAGCTGGCAAAACGGTACGGAATACCACTTCCTTTGTACCGGCTGTCGAATCCAGGCAGTGGATTTTGATAACTTTCATAACGTACCCCTACAGTAACATTTTTGTAAGACAAGTTGAGATTGGCAAATCCATTCATGCGTATTTTTTCGGGTACCTCTGCTGCGCCGATCAGCGAATCGGGTTCGTAATATTGCGCGTCCATCTGGAAATTACCCCACACCCGCAAATCGTCAGCAATACTTTGTCCGGATACAAACAAGGGGATGAAAAAGAGAAGTATGCCCGGAATAATTTTCCATGTCAATTTCATGATCCCTTAGTTTTCAGCAGATAATTCTTCGAGTTTTTCAAGCATCTCCCATTCCATGCCATCATAAAAAGCGGTATGCTGGTAAACGATCTCTCCTTTTCCATCGATCACAAAAGTGTGGGGAACCATGTTTACGCCCATGGCTCTTTTAAAATCCCCGTTGTCGTCTATGTAAAATTCAAACTTCCATCCGCGTCCGTTGACCATGGGTAGCACATTGGCACGTGTCCTGGCATCATCGGTGTTTATTGCGATCACCTTAAACCCCTGATCCTGGAATTCTTCGTAGATTTCGTCGAGAGCGCTGAGTTCTTTCATGCAGGGGTTGCACCAGGTTGCCCAAAAGCTAATGATATACGGTTTGCCATTGTTTTCAAATTCTGAACTCGAAATATCCTCTCCCTCAAGGGTTTCAAGGGTGTGTTGTGGGATTTTTTTTCCTGTTTGGGCAGAAAGGTATGGCGCATTCAGCAAACAAAAGAAAACGATAAGCCATAAAGATAATCCCGTTGGTTTGATGTTGATCATGGTAGAATTTTAAAAAAGTACGAATTTAATCATTCTGAACATATATGGAAAAAAAGGTGTCTTATTTCCTGGTCGCTAATCAAGTTGTGAAGTGTGCTGAGGCATTGTCAAAGAGTGAAATTTCCAGATCAGGATTTTACCGTATGATCATGAGTTTTTTCCTAATCAAAGTAACATCTCCTTTGCTTATAACAACAGAATACATGCCGGGCAGCAGATCGCTGATGTCAAGTGTTGTTTCATCATTCAGGAGATGAAACTCTTTGACGATGCTGCCATTGAGGGCGTAAACCGACAACCGGTTTATTTCTGATCCCTCAGCGAGGTTCACAGAAAGGCTATTTGTGGCAGGATTGGGAAAGAGACTGATGACATCCTGCGCGGTTTGATGACCGGCAATGTTTACGGTACCTCCAGTATCATCATCTTCTTCAAAATCATCCTCCGGCAACATATACTCCAGTTCAGATAACTGGTATATCCCTTTTGAATTCATTTCCTGCACAAAGGCGTAAATTTTATGATCCTCTTTGCTGATGAAGTTTTCCAGGTCTATATCAACATGTATTTCAAATTCACCCTGGTGGGTATCGGGGGTAAGTTGTACGCCATTTGCATCGGGAGCAAAAAAGCGCATCACGTTATAAAACTGACTTTCCCCATTGGTTCCGGGCGGTTCATCAAAACTTACAGTATCTTTGATCGCCACCACAAACAAGCGATAAGATTTTTCTTCGTTTTGAAGGTTTGTATATGATTTTCCGTTGATCTTTGCGGTAAATTTCTGATCACCAGCCCTGAAATGCCAGTTCCCTGAAATGTCGAACCCGGCAAATTTTTCCTTTTCGCTACTCATCAGAAAATGGTCAACATATTGGCTACCACCGTTGAACATATCACCAATAACAGAATAGGGGGTATAAAAAACTTCGTAAAGTTCTTTTCTTATGTCCTGGTCGGAAGGGTTAAATTCATAAATCGGGCTGTTTTCATAATGCAAAGGATGGTAATAGACCATAGCATAATCCTCCGGGTACTGGTCGATGAGTTTTTTGAGAACCGGTGTGACCTGAGCACATGAGCCGCAGTTGATGCTCGAAAAACTTTCCAGTAAGGCCAGGTTTCGCAGGGGAAGATCATCATATACCTCAATTTGAAAAAGTGCGGTATCGCTTGCCGCTTCATCATGGGGTTGGCCATTGAGTCCGGTAAACCATATCTGCAGATCATATGTGCCTTCCTCCTGAGGAATCCAGTTGTTTTCGGTTTCATAGCGAAAAGGTATATAGGGGTTTAAACCAATTCTGTCAAATGTTTCACTGGCAGGAGGCTGATCATCAATTTTCCAGTTCATTACTACCTCACCCAACGTTTCATAACCGATGTAGGTGATCTCCCCTTTCAGGGGGTAGTTCTCATTCGATTTGTGTATGGCGCTGCCAAAGAATTTATCAATTCTGATCTCATAGTTCTGAGAAAGAGCAGAATTGGAAAAAATGAGCGGGAACAGAAGAGCAATGAAGAAATATCGGAAAAAAAGATAGTGATGATGCATAAGCAAAATTTTAAAAAAGGAATAAAAAATGCCGGAAGAATTCTTGGAGACCGGCAAGTACTCTAACGAAGTTACGTTTTTTTGAAGGGAAAAGAAAATTTAGTTGAACCGGACATGACAAAATTTTTGAAGGCGAGCCCAACGCAGCAATTGGCGTTTTCTTGCAAGCACTAATTAGCAATATTATGTAGAGTATGCAGTCAGTCTGTTGGCGAGCCCTCTCGTTGAAAAAACGAGAACCTGTTTAATCAAATTATAACCAGATGACTTGCATGTTTAAAAAACACATAAAATGAATGATCAGGCTGGATGTAAAAATATTTTTAAACGATCAAAAGACGGTGGAAAAAGAAAATTTTACGCAGGGAAATGTTCATGTACAAAATTACGGATGCATTCTTCTGTTTTGGCGCGCATATCATCTTTGATGATAATAAACACCAGTTCCACCTCATAAAGATCATCTCTGGGGAACAGTTTGATCTTCATATCTTCGTGAGGAAGTATCCAGGGAAGTTCCAGAAGTTTCTTCTCAAGACCCTGTTGTATGTTTTGTGCACCCCATTTTTGATGCACCACTGTTTTCATCGATTGTGTTTTGCCTTGCCCTTTTTCCGATTGTCTTACAAACTGCTGGCCAAATAGTTGATGATAAGGAATCCTTACTTTCTCTCCTTCGCTATTTTGAATTTCAAGGGTGAAAAAACCGATAGAGGTAATGATGCCGGAAATGTTGCTGATTCGTATTTTGACGCCTGTATCAAGCATCTGATTGGCCCGTAGTGCAGCACCTGCAATGAAATCGCGCAACACAAACCAGGAGATCAAAAGGATGATAACAATAGAAAAGGTCGTATTGAGAATCAGGAGAATTTGCTGATCGTTCACCAATCTTTGCATTGTCCAGAATAAAACTGCTGTCCATGCTGCTGCTTCTGTCCAGGGAAATATCTTCAGAAAAAAAGAGTAATGTGTTTTCCGGGAGAGTGTGATTCTGGCAAAATATTGGATCGCCCTGAGTAAAACCCAAAGTGAAATGACCAGTAAGATGATTTGTACGATGTTCATGGTTCTCTTTTTTGAAAGCAATAAAGCGCAGGATTCTTACAAAATCTTCATATCCAGCATCTTGCCAATAATTGCCTGATGCAAAGGGGCGTTGATGGCGTAAACACCCGGGAATTTTTCCGTCAGGATGCCTGATTGCCAAAGATTCAGTACCTTATTCTCAATCATGGTTTTATCTGTTTGGAGAATATCAGCGAGATTGTCGACAGACAGCCGCATATGATAAACAAATTGCAACAAGTAAAAATATTGTTCTTTTGAAAGTTTCAGCAGGAAAGAAGTATCCATGGGTTCGGGTTTTCTCATGTAGATAGTACGTCCGGAAACTTTTTTGATGGAAGCGATCCACAAGTTAATAGCAAACCCGGGGTTTCCTTTACTGATATCGAAATACCGGTTAAACAGGCGGGCCTGATCCCATGCATTCATTTCGGTTTCGTGTTTTCTGCCGATAGCGTAACTCATTCCTCCCGCCTGATGGCGCAGTAGAATCATATCTCTGAGATGACGTGCATCAAATCCATTGCAGGTAATGGTTCCAATTGACCACGATTGCAGCTGGGTAAGCTGATGAATGAGTTTCAGGGAGTGCTTGTTGATGTTGAGAACAAACAAGATATTTTTACTGTACTTTTTCACCCATTCAATGATCCTGAGGACCACCTGAATGCCTGATTCTTTACGTTCCCACCACATTTCCAGGTCGTTGATGATAAAAACCACCTGTTTGTTGATCCTTTGGAATTCCAGTTCAATGTCCTGACCTTCGCTATTGAGCGATTTAAGGAGTGTCTTTTCAAAAATGCCGACATCAGCCGTACACTGCCTCGGTGCCCTGATGTTAAAGATCTGATCGAGGTTGTAATTATTATTGAGGACATATTTTGACAACCCTGTTTTACCCGAGTTTCGTTCACCGGTGATCACAATACATCCTACCTGTCCGGTTTTGAAACGTTTGATGGCAGTTTCAAACGTTCTGATCTCGGCATCCATGCCTACCCAAAAATCCTCACCTGTTCCCGATTGTCCGGAAAAGAGCTTGGCATAATAGAAAGGAAGATTTTGTAAGATCTCCTTTTGTGGTGCCCTTTTTTCCAGGTAGGCGTACACTTCTTCATTGGATAGTTCAATATTGGTAGTGTTCTTCTGTATTTTTCCAAACCAAAGCATTCCTTCGCTTCTGGAATAAACGATGCTTACAAACTGCTTTTGCAGAAAATATTTGATCTCCGATTGGATATGCTCCGTGAGATTTTTGATCTTTCTGCTTTCTGAAGCACGAATTTTCTTCCCCAGGGTGCCCGATGTTTTGCTGATAATATTGGAGGAAAGGGGGGCAAAAGCATTTTTCACACCTTTTTCAAAAGATGTTTCCAGCCCTGCCAAAATGTTTTTTATGATAGCTTCTTCTTTTTCCAGTTGTATCAGAAAATCTTCTGCAAGGGATGCTTTGGTTGTGTCTGTGTTGGTTTGTTCGTTGTCTTCCAAAAGATTGAAATTGATCAGGCGTATCAGATCTTTGAGGTGATGAATGCTTTTTCCCAGAAGCATGGAGCTTTCCAGCGATTGTTTTTTGGTGGTGTCGATCAGTTCCGATGCAATGGTAAATTCAACAGTTTTCCGAACACTGATCAGTATCTCCTGTGCTTCGCTAATGTTTTTTTCTTCGAGTTGCTTTGAAAGGTCATCTCCGGCAATGGGCAAGATAAGGGGTAAGCTGGTAAACAGAGAGGAAATTTCATCGTAAAGTGTATGATAAAAATTTTCAATATTTACCTCTTTGATCATGTTTTTATCGATCTTTTTGATCTCTTTTTCTTCTTCCTTAAAACTGCTGATGGTTTTTTTGATCTCGGTAAGAGGAAGCAGAACAGAAGCATTGAGCAGGGTGATCAGGTCGAGGTTGTGCTTTCTGATTTTGGATTCAATCCTGTTTTTCATGGATTGAATGAGAAAATCCAGGTATATTTTATTGACGAACAGATGTATATTGTTGAACCACAATTCCGGGAATTCATCTATATATTCTTCAATGTTTCGTTCATCTTTAAAAGCTTTCATGAAGGCTTTGCTAAGAAAATTTGCACCTGGCCGATCCAGCAGATTACTGAATTTCTGAAGATCGGTGACCAGGTTTTTTTCAAGCGAATTACCTGTGCTGTAATAAAATTCTCTGTTTTTTTCTTCCAGCAGTTGGGCGGCCGCCTTAAACCTGTCTTTCTCCATCAGGACAATATTCTTGATTTTTTCAATTTCCCTGACACCCATTTTGCTTTTCTCAATTACTTCATAAACCCCATTGAGTATTTTTCTTAAAGAAACAATATTAGAGAAAGAATGGAGGTAGAAATCGCTAAGTATTTTTTCAAGAAATTCAATTCTTTTGTAATAGAGATAATAATGGGCAACGCGCCCGGCATTGAGTTTGTAAATGGCATCTTTGCGGGTAATTCTGGCCTTTATGATCTGATAATGCTTATAAATGGCTGCCGTTGCAGAATCTACTTTCAGGTTTCTGAATGACTTCCAGTTGTATTTTATCCTTATGTATGCCGGGAATTCGCTGAGGTGTG
>CAYMLS010000172.1:0-10734 GCA_964390665.1 uncultured Bacteroidales bacterium
CACTCTGCCTAAAGAAATTATTCACCAAAAAAAACAACAAAAAACAAAACATGTCTGAGATCATCATTGGCATTTCTGCTTTTTATCACGACAGTGCTGCATGCATCATAAAAGACGGTGAAATCATCGCTGCTGCTCAGGAAGAGCGTTTCACCAGAAAAAAGCATGACAGCAACTTTCCCTCCCATGCGCTCAGTTATGTGATCGACCAACTGGATGTGGATGTCTCAAAGATAAACCATGTGGCCTTTTACGACAAACCATTGCTCAAACTGGAAAGGTTGCTCGAAACCTACCATGCCTTTGTTCCTTTCGGACTGAGTAGTTTCTTCATGTCGATACCGGTTTGGCTGCGCGAAAAATTGTTTATCAAACAAAACATCCGGAAAGAATTGAAAAAACACGGCCTGGATAAACTGCCTGTTTTGTTTCCCGAGCATCATCTTTCACATGCTGCCAGCGCGTTTTTCCCTTCCCCTTTTGATGATGCTGCCATCCTTACAGTTGACGGTGTGGGAGAATGGACCACCACAACCATTGGATCCGCCAAAGGAAGCAAAATAAACATTCGAAAAGAGATCCATTTCCCCCACTCACTTGGGTTGCTTTACTCTGCATTTACTTACTATTGCGGGTTTAGAGTAAACAGTGGCGAATATAAACTCATGGGTCTGGCACCCTACGGACAACCCGCTGCTGAAGAAACCCGCCGCTTCAGGCAAATTGTTCTTGATGATTTGCTGGATTTGCGGGAAGATGGTTCTTTTGTGCTCAATATGAAGTATTTCCGGTACGCCACCGGGTTAAAGATGACACACAACAAACGGTGGGAAAAAAAATTCGGGATTCCTCCCCGAAAGCCTGAATCGGAAATAGGACAAAGTTATTGCAACATGGCTTTGGCCATTCAGCAGGTTACAGAAGAAGTAATGCTGAAACTGGCGAAAACAGCAAAAAAACTCACCGGGTCGGAAAACCTCGTTTTGGCAGGAGGAGTGGCGCTCAACAGTGTGGCAAACGGGAAGCTGGAGCGGAGCGGTATTTTCAAAAAAATTTGGATACAGCCTGCTGCCGGTGATGCCGGTGGCGCTTTGGGTGCTGCCCTGGCAACATGGCATATCTATCTTCAAAAAGAAAAAGTATTGCCTTCTGATAAAATGGACCTGATGAAAGGTGCTTTCCTGGGACCCGATTTCAATAATTCGCAGATACTAAAGACACTCTCAAAATATGGTGCTCATTTTCAATTGGAAAATAACCGGGATCAACTTTATGAAGCAACGGCCCGCCATCTGGCAGAGGGCAAGATCGTTGGTTGGTATCAGGGAAGAATGGAATTTGGCCCCCGGGCACTGGGCAACAGAAGCATTTTGGGCGATGCCCGGAACAAGGAAATGCAGAAAAGACTAAATGTACAGATCAAGTTCAGAGAGAGCTTTCGCCCGTTTGCCCCGGCGGTGTTGGCAGAAAAAACCAGAGACTATTTTGATACACCGGCTTTCTCACCCTACATGCTGATCGTTTGCCCGGTACAACAAAACCGGCAGAAACCCCTTCCCTCTGATTATGAAAATCTTTCATTAATGGACAAACTCTATTATCAGAGGTCAGACATCCCTGCCGTTACCCATATTGACTACTCGGCCCGCATACAAACAGTGCATAAAGAGACAAACCCGCACTTTCATGAACTCATCCGCCATTTCGAAAAACAAACCGGATATGGGGTGATCATCAATACAAGTTTTAATGTACGTGGCGAACCCATTGTTTGCACACCAGAAGATGCCTTTGTTTGTTTTATGCGCACCGATATGGATGTGCTGGTAATAGAAAACTATATTTTGCTCAAAAAAGATCAGAAGGAAATCAAAGAACTTCCACGGTTTGACTACCTGGATAGCCTGGATTAAAATCATGGGCATCATCATAAACATCAGAAAAAAGATAAGATTCTTCATGATTGTTGTACCTTCTTTTATTTTTGAGTACAGTCTAAAAACTTGTTTTTAGACATTCGTGTAAATTTTGTTTTGTTTTATATTGCTGAATTTCAATCAATTAAATTCGTGTAAATTTGTGGAAATATGTGGACAAATACTTTTTTTACTGGACTCATTTTTGCAAAAGCATCTGTTTACACAACATTTATTTATTTCATAAAAACCGCTTATGTATCAAACACACCGGATATTTGCCAGAGCCGATATGAAAATGTCGGAACTCATTGAAGAAAACCCCAGGCTGTTATTACTTCTGGAGCATTTCGAAATAGACTTCGCCGTGAGTGATAAAACCATTTCTATCGTTTGCAGTGAAAATAATGTTCCGGTTTCATTGTTTATCATCATTGTTAATCTTTACAATGGTTTTCACCCATCTAAAGAAGATGTGGACGCTGTGGATGATATTTTGCTGATTCTTCGGTTTTTAAAAAACAGCCATGATTATTATAAAAATGACAAATACCCTGAAATCAAGGGATACATTGATGCCTTGCCCCATAATTCTCATAACAAGGAAGTGAAATTAATTGAGAATTTTTTTACCGACTATTTCAATGAAGTGTTAGAGCATCTGGATTACGAAGATGAGATCGCTTTTCCTTATTTTAAAATGATGACAGGGACAGATAAGGATGAGATGATGCCTGGTTTTTCAACAGATGAATACCGGAATCATCATACCGATATTGAAACCAAATTAACCGACCTGAAAAATCTTTTGCTCATGCATGTGAAGATCACCGACCATCTGCCCCTGAGAAGGAGGTTAATTTTATCACTTTTCGAATTTGAATACGACCTGCAAATCCATGCACTCATAGAGGAGAAAATCCTTTTACCCATGATCGAAAAGATCGAAAAAGAAAACAGTCATGGATAAATGCAGGATCAATATAGCATGCATTGAACCTTCAGATATTATATACGAAGGATTGTCAAATTTTTTACTTCGCAAGGAAAGTCACTATTACATTTCCAGGGTCAAAGATCTTGAAGAACTGAGCAAAGTGATTCACACAGAAAATCTTGAGGTTGTGATCCTGAATCCCTCAACACTGATCAACCGCACCCAGGAATTCAACAAACTTAGAAAAAACTTCCCCACGCTTATTTGGATAGGTCTTATTTATGCAGTATTTGACAACGAATTACTGAGCCGCTTTGATGATGTGATCAACATAACCGATTCTTCCCATGCGATATCTGCCCGGCTGAACAAAACACTAGAGAGATGCAACTGCCGCAGCAACGAACAGGAAGAATTATCGGAAAGAGAAACAGAAGTCCTGGTTCAACTGCTCAACGGTTATAGCAATAAGGAAATTGCAGACCAACTCAATATCAGCATCCACACGGTGATCAGTCACCGGAAAAACATCATCGAAAAAACAGGCATAAAAAGTCTTCCCGGGCTCACCATTTATGCCATTTCACAAAAGATCATCCCGCTGGAGCAGCAATCATAAAAATCCCCCCTTCTTTTCCATCCCCATTAATAGGGATTGGAGCATCTGAATATCCTTATTTTAGGTGATTGAACTTGTTCATCTATACACCGTACTTTGCAAATGATAAGCAAGATGATAAAGAAATGCATTACCCTACTGTAATTCAGTCAGTTTTATCAAAAATAACAAATGCAAACAGTTCCGTTCCAATCATAATAAAAACAATAAAACACATGACTAAAATCACTGTCTTAATCTTGTCAGTTTTTATGGCAATCAATGTAATATCTAATGAAAAAACCGATGCCATGCTATTCGGCGATGTGAGATCCATCAGCAAAGATGAGCATATACCCTTCGCCACCATTGCATTAAAGAATACCAGTAAAGGAACCACAGCAGATGCAACAGGTCATTTTAAGATGGCCAATCTCCCTGTTGGCAAAAATACTATTGTAGTGCAGGCCATGGGTTACAAATCGCAGGAAAAAGAAATCACCATGGAAAAAGGGAAAGCGGTAAATATTTTTTTTGAGCTGGAAGATGATGTATTGAATCTGGAGCAGGTGGTGGTAACCGGCACCCGCACAGAACACTTCATTAAAGATGTACCGGTAAGAACGGAAGTGATCACCTCCAAAGGTATTCAAAACAAAAATGCGGGTAATATATATCAGGCATTGGAAGGTACACCAGGCATCAGGGTTGAAAACCAGTGCCAGAGTTGTAACTTCACCATGATAAGAATGCAGGGATTGGGTGCTGAGCATACGCAGGTACTCATTAACGGACAACCCATGTATTCGGGTTTGGCAGGAGTTTACGGACTGCAGCAGGTAAGCACGATCGATATCGATAAAATCGAAGTGGTGAAAGGTGCAGGTTCTGCTCTTTACGGGAGTGGTGCCATTGCGGGAGCCATCAATATCATTACCAAAGAACCCTCCTACATTCCTTTAACAAGGGTTGATGTGCAGATGGGAAGTTTTAACACAAATAAATACGATATCAATTCGTCCATCAGAAACGAAAAAGGTAATATTGGATTAAGTGTTTTTGCCCAGCGCTATACAGAAGGTGCTATCGACCAAACCGGCGCTGGTGTCAACCGCAATGAGGTAATGAATCAGGACGGTATATCAGACAGGGTAATGACCAATTTAACCAACGCTGGGTTTGGACTATACATTGATGATGCCCTTCTGGAAGGTGATCAGTTGGTCATCAGGGGAAAGTCGATCTTTGAAAAACGCGAAGGGGGCGTTATGACCGACGATTATTTCAGAAACCCTCTGACTGACGGAACCGAAAATGTTACCACCGACCGATACGAAGCTTCCCTCTCTTACAATAAGAAATTCGGGAATACCTCGCAAATAAATTACTCCCTTACCTACGTGGATCATAACCGAAACGCAACAAATGATTCTTATTTAGGAGATTATATGGAAACGCATAACGACAATGTTCCCGATCTGCGAAATATGAGACCTTACCTGGCAAATGAGAATTCTTTTACCTCCACCTTGTCTTTCCATTCAAAATTGGGAGATCACAATATCAATGCCGGTGTGCAGGCTTTTGCTGACGACCTTCAGGAGTCAGGAATGTATGTGGTAGTAGATGGCCAGAGTGATTTTTACGGAGCATCCTACAGATCGCTTGCCGATAAATATGCCAGAGAAGTGGGGTTTTTCGTGCAGGATGAATGGAACGCCACCAAAAAACTAACACTTGTTCCCGGATTAAGATTCGACTGGCACAAATCAGGCGAATCTTACAGCTCAGACAAGCAAGTGTTTGCCAATGAAAACTTTCCTGAAACAGAATTCAACGAAACATCCATAAACCCCAGAATTGCAGTAAAGTATGTTCTTACAGATAAAATAACCCTCAGGGCAACCACCGGCACCGGTTTCAGAGCGCCTTTCGGTTTTTCTGAAGACCTCCATCTATGCAGCGGTTCGCCACGTGTTTGGAAATCATCTGAACTGGAACCTGAAACGTCAGTCAGTTACAACTTCTCAGCTGATTATTATGCAGAAAAGTTCAGGGTAAGCACCAATTTGTTCAGAACTGACCTTCAAAACAAAATTGGATTCACCGATGCTGATCAACAAGTAGCTGCACTTGGATATGATTATCAATGGAAGAACATTGACAATGCATTTGTACAGGGCGTTGAACTCTCTTTTGTAGCCAATATCACCAGTGATCTGGACATGGGCATTGACCTTACATGGAACAAAGGACAATACGACAATGTTCGCGAGGATTGGGTTGGAACCGAATATGAAGAGGTCAGCAGAAAAATCTCCAGATTTCCGGAAACTACCGGATATGTAAAAATGGAATACACGCCTAAAAACTGGTCGGTGATCCTGACAGGTAATTACCAGGGAAATATGTATATTGATTATTACAATTCTGAGATAGAAGCAGGAAAGAGTGATATGACCAAGATCAAACAAACAGATCCATTCATGCTATTCAATGCAAGAATAGCAAGAGATATTAAAAATTTCAGGATTTACGGAGGCGTCAATAATATTTTTAACTACATACAGGATGAACGGTATCTCGATGATGCTGCCTTTATGTATGCCCCGGTTTACGGAACCATGTTTTATGCCGGTATTTCCGTAGATATCATGCATTAATTCCACACTTTCAATTTTCAGACTGGCGGAATGAATAACCATCATCGCCAGTCTGAATCATTGATTCTTATGCAGTCACTGGATTAATCCAACAGAACGACTTCGGCGTTATTTGATCTCAGGGTAACACCACTCAATATTCTGGCATTACTGGTCACTTCCACATGCCAGGTACCGGCAACATTCTCATCGGCATATTCTTTCAGCAAGGAAGGTTCTTGAGTGGATTCAACAAATTCGCCATTTCTAAACCAACGATATAGGGCAATATCTCCGCGAATATCAGCATTCATGACCAATGTATCACCCTTTTCTAATTCAATATCCTGTAAAACCGGCAGCGGTTTTTGTTGCGAAGAGGTAAGTTGCGCCCCATTCAAAGAAATATTTTCCAACACATCAAAATGGAAAAGGTTGTTTTGCACGCTGATCTCCGGGTTATAAACGAAAGTATTTTCAGAGAGATCGGGGAATCCTGTTAATTCATTATCGTCGATAAGAAACTCTCTGAGATGGGTAAGATTTTTGAATTCTTCCGGAAGACTACCTGTGTGGTTATTTTGTCCTAAAGCAACTGATTCCAAACGGGTTAATTCAAACAGATAAGATGGGATCTCTCCTTCCAAACCTGTATTCCATAAATAAAGATAGGTAAGCTCTTGCAGTTTCACGATATCTTCTGGGATGCTGTCTGTCAATTCATTATGATTCAAGGAAAGTCCTCTGAGTTGTGTCAGGGAAAATATCTCTTCCGGAAAAGGTCCTTTCAGTCCGGTTTTATTATAAATCAGTTCTTCCAAACCTTCCATTGCTGAAAGCACTTCAGGGAATTCCTCTCCCCACTCGTTATGTCCAATAATCAGTACTTCAAGGTTTTGAAGGTTTTCCATGGATTGGGGAAGTGGCCCTGTGAGATTATTCTCAGCCAATTCTAAATACTCAAGACTTACCATGTTTCCGATCTCTTCAGGTAAATTTCCGCTAAGATCAGCACCCCACAATGAAAGAAAATTCAGGTTTTTCAGCGCACCCCATTCCGGAGGTATACTGCCGGAAAAAACATTATCGCTCAACCCCAGCATTTCCAGGGATTCTATCTGCCCCCAGGATGCGGGTAATTCGCCGGTGAGTTGATTGGTGTGTAAATAGATTTCTCTAACACTTTCCATTTTCGACCATGAATCGGGCAAAGAACCCGAAAAAGAGTTAACCCCCAAACCAATAATTTCCAATTCGGGCAATTCAACCACAAATTCGGGCAAGCTACCTGTCAACTGGTTATTGGTGAGCGACAGATCTTTCAGATATTGCAGGTTAGCAAATGACCTGGGTATGATTCCGGTAATTTGATTTTCAGGGAGAATAATTTTTTTCAAAAAGGTCAGATCACCCAATTCCTCCGGCAGTTCCCCTTTCATATTATTTTTGTAAAGATCAAGACCAGTAACCCGCAAACCCTCATCAGGGATATCTTCAACAGTAACACCAAACCAATCGATTACCGGGATATTCCGGGTCCATCCTCTTGAAAAAACCCAGTTTTCTCCGTCGGTAGCATCATATAAAGCCAACAAAGCAAGCGAATCCTGTTTGCTAACCTGCGCGTGAATGTGGTTTGTATTCAAATGAAAAAGTAAAAATAAAAGTAAAAAATACCTGTACATAGACGTAAAGTTTTTATTGTTAAATATAAAGAAGAACCCGGTGGCGACAATAAAATTGACACCAACAGGGATGATTGTTTTTCACTTTCGAGAGAAGTTTGAAATAAAGGGATTGAACAAAATATCAATAAATATTTAGAAAAAGTCGATTAAGAAACAAAATAACAACACTAAACAACAAAAAACACAACGAAGGGTTTGAAATAATGAGGAAATTATTTAAACTTCTGTTTGTATCAGGCAAAATCCCAACAATGCCGATTTTCAATTTTTCCGGGAAGCATCATCAGGAAAAGTTTAGGTTTTAAAAAAATGCTTGCCACGAAACCGGCAAACAAAGCAATGGCGGATGAAGAAAAAAAGATTTTGATTGAAAAAATGAAATGATGGTTATGATGGCAGGTATAACCCAGAAATGGGGAATTTTCCCTGTATCAACGTTTATCCAAACCAACTTTTCACACCAAAACATTGCCCCCAAAATTGTGATATAAATCCCCTAAAATAAAACTGAGGATTCTTTTTTATTCAATTTTAGGGGGTAATATGCTCATAAATCCGTTTTGTCATCAAAGTTTGTTTTGATATGATTATTTTTGAGGTAAATAATTAAGCATCGATGAAATGTTCCGTCCAAAGCATTATAAAGAATACAGCAAACAGGATAAAATCATCAGTAAAAAGTTGATGAATAAAGACAAATAGCCTGCATTACATTTAAATAAAAAAGATACATTTTCTCAAAACTTTAATCAAATGTAAATCAATGAAAAAAACAAAAAACCTATGGCAAATGGTTGTTATAATGCTCATAACGGCCTTTATTTTCCAAAATACAAAAGCACAAAAGGCAGCAATGATCAAAGACTATGAAAATCCTCATGTGAACGGCATCAATCGTTTGCCGGCAAGGGCCACGTCCATTTCCTATGCAAACCTGGAAAATGCACTTGGTGTAGACCATATCAACTCAGAACGCTATCAGACTTTAAGTGGTAACTGGGATTTTTTCTTTTTACCCACCGATAAAAATGTTCCTGAAGATTTTTTCAAACCATCCTTTCAAACAGATAACTGGGATCAGATCCCCGTACCTTCCAATTGGGAAATGCACGGGTTTGGCACTGCTATCTATACCAATATCCCGTATCCTTTCGTACCTGTTGACCCACCTTATGTGCCCGATGACGACAACCCCACAGGTTTGTACCGTACCACTTTCAGGGTTCCTTCTCAGTGGCGGAATATGCAGGTCACCCTACAGTTTGGAGGGGTTAGTTCTGCCTATTACGTTTATGTGAATGGTGAAATGGTGGGTTACAGTGAAGATAGCCACTTACCTGCGGAGTTTGACATCAGCCCTTACCTGAAAAGAGGTGAAAACCTGCTGGCAGTAAAAGTGCATAAGTATTCCGATGGCGTGTATCTTGAAGATCAGGATCATTGGAGAATGGGGGGTATACACCGGGATGTTTACATCACCGCCTCTCCACAAGTACAGCTCTTCGACTTTTTCGTAAAACCTCACCTGGACGATACCTTCACCCAGGGTGAACTGAAAATAAGACCTGAATTCAGAGCGTTTGAAGATGCATCTTATGAAAACCACCAGATCCTGGTTCATCTTTTTGATGCTGCAGGCAGCCCAATACTTGATGAACCCGTTTCCATGGATGTAAGCAGGCAGATGACAGAAAAATATCCGCCGACAGGCAATGTAAAATTTGATCTGATCAATATTCCGGTAAAAAACCCATTGCTCTGGACAGCAGAAACACCCAATCTGTATACCGTTGTTTTCGAACTGAAGGATGATAACGGGGAAACCCTTGAATACAGAAGTGTAGAAACGGGTTTCCGGAGAACTGAATTTATAGATGGTGAATTGTTTGTAAATGGCAGACCGGTGCTGCTATACGGTGTAAACCGCCATGATCATAATCAATACAATGCAAAAGTGGTCAGTCGTGAAAACATGCGCCGCGACGTGGAACTGATGAAACAATTCAACATCAATGCTGTACGTACTTCACACTACCCCAATGATCCTTACTTCTATCAATTGTGCGACCGGTACGGACTTTACGTGATTGATGAGGCAAACATCGAAACCCACCAAATAGGTTCTCTACTGTCCAATAACCCCGATTGGATGCTTGCCCATGTGGAAAGAGGAATGCGGATGGTGCTGCGCGATAAAAATCATCCTTCGATCATATTCTGGTCGCTGGGCAATGAATCGGGCTATGGTCCCAATCATGCCGCTATGGCGCAATGGATGAAGCAATATGACGATACCCGGTTCATCCATTATGAAGGGGCACAGCTTCGGCACGGATATGGGGGATTTGCCGCAGGAGACCCCGATTGGGTAGACATGCGGAGCAGAATGTACCATTCCATCGATGAAATGGTTTACATGGCCAATCAGTGTGAGGATGGAAGACCCGTTGTTTGGTGTGAATATGCCCACTCCATGGGAAATTCCACAGGAAATCTTTTCAAGTTTTGGGATGCTATCCGCGAAAACAAAAGATTGATCGGCGGTTTTATATGGGACTGGATGGATCAGGGTCTGGTAAAAACAACTGATGAGGGAAAAGAATACTGGGCATATGGAGGTGACTTCGGAGATACTTTGATCAATGACGAGAACTTTTGTCTGAATGGTATCATCAGTGCCGATCAAACTCCCAAACCTGCAACGTGGGAAGTAAAAAAAGTTTTCCAACCCCTGGATGCACAACTCATCAACGCAGCATCGGGCATGATCAGAGTTGAAAACCGCCATCATTTCCTTTCCACTGAAATATATGATATGCATTGGGAGATCACTGCTGATGGACAGACTGTTTTGAAGGGCACAACCGAAATTCCCGTTGTTGATGCCGGTGAAACCGTTAACGCATCGTTGGGTTATGAAAAACCGACCATTGAACCCGGCAAAAGTTATTAC
>CAYMLS010000173.1:0-10637 GCA_964390665.1 uncultured Bacteroidales bacterium
CTAAATAATCGTACTATACTTATAACAGTCCATCTTCGCACCCCGGATAAAAAAAGCAATGTTTATGAAAAATATGCGTATCATCCCGTCACAAATTAATTCAGGAATGTTGGCCGGTCTTTCTTTGTTTTCTTTCACCAGCTGTGTGCAGCAAACCGAACAAACAAGAGAAAACCCCAATATCATCCTGATCGTTGCCGATGATCTTGGTTACAACGACCTGAGTTTCTACCGAAGTATGCATGCTTCCGACGTATCTGATCCTCCGACCAGTCAAACTCCACATATTGATAAACTGGCAGAACAGGGAATTGCTTTTACCGATTTTTACTGCGGAGCTGCTGTCTGTTCTCCATCGCGGGCGGCGCTGCTAACTGGCAGAAATGCCACCAGGGTTGGAATTTATAACTGGATTCCTCCCCATTCACCCATGCACCTGCGCAATACGGAAATTACCCTTGCAGAAATGCTGAAACAACAAAACTACCAAACCGCACATTTTGGCAAATGGCATCTTACTTCTGATTTTGCTACACAACCCGGCCCCCTTGAACAAGGATACGATGAAGGGTTTTACACCCAAAACAATGCAGAACCCTCCCATCATAACCCTGTCAATTTCATCCGCAACGGAGAAAAACTGGGACCATTGGAAGGATATGCCTCACATCTGGTAGTAGACGAAGCCCTCGAATGGATCAGTAAACAAAAAGATCAGGAAGATCCCTTTTATATCAACATTTGGTTTCATGAACCCCACACGGTATGCGCAGCCCCCGGGGAATTCACTTCACGCCATACCTACCGTCAGGATTACTACGGTAGCATAGAAAATATGGATGCTGCTGTGGGAAAACTGATGCAATACCTTGATGAACATAATATCAATAAAAACACGCTGGTGATCTTCTCATCTGATAACGGATCCCGGGAAACATACTCCAATCTTCCTTTCAAGGGAAAAAAAACACTAAATCTGGAAGGGGGTGTGAAAGTTCCATTTATTGCCCGCTGGACAGGGTCTCTCCCGTCCGGAACCATTAGCAATGCTACCGGCAGTTTTACCGATATCTTACCCACTTTTGCACAACTCACCGGTGCCAATGTTCCCGATGACCTTACTATAGACGGTGTATCCCTTATGCCGGTACTGGAAGATCCCCATACTTCATTTGAAAGAGAAAAACCTGTTTTATTCTACCGCTATTTTCACGATCCCATCTGTGTGCTCCGTGAAGGAGATTGGTTGCTTACCGGCTATGATGAACTTTTTGACTACACACATGAGTTAAATGAAAGAGATCATGCTAAATTTAAACCTGCCGAAGGAGAACACCGTCAGGCACAATGGAAATTTCAAAAAGGTCATCAGGATGTGCTACCCACGCAGGAGCCCCGGTTCTTCAGGTTACATAACGTAAAAAATGACCCCGGTCAGAACCGGAACCTGGCTGATCAATTCCCCGAAAAGGTGGAAAAAATGAAAAAAACAATGCTTTCACTCCGCAGGGAAATGATCGAGGAAGGTGGGAACTGGTTTGAAAAATGAAGATTAGCAAACGGAATCAGGTAAACGATCTGACCGGCGCAGACATTCTCCGGTCTTCTTTTTAAAAAATTTTGCGGAAACGTTTGCACAATGGATGAAAAAAATGTATTATTGCAGTGTGATATGCTGTCATTTGATCTCCCGGTCTTTCAACCTGAACACTTTTACAACCTAAACACCTATGAAAAAGCACTTCATCATCCCCGCAGTTCTGAGCCTCAGCGCCTGCGGCATTACCGAAAAAGAACCCGAACCACCCAACATTTTGTGGATCACTCATGAAGACCTGAGCCCGGTTTATGGTTGCTACGGCGATGAATACGCCCATACACCCAACCTGGATAAGTTTGCTGAAACGGCCATCATGTTTTCCAACGCATCGTCCAATGCACCTGTTTGCGCGCCGGCCCGGTCAACACTGATAACGGGAATGTATGCCACCTCGTTGGGTACCCAACATCTCAGGTCGGATATTACGGTACCGCAGGAAATGAAAATACTTCCCGAAGTGCTGCGCGAAGCAGGGTACTACACCACCAATAATGTTAAAACAGACTACAACTTCAGTCATGAAGGCCGTTGGGATGAAAGCAGCAGGGAGGCTCATTGGAGAAACCGCGAAGAAGGACAACCCTTTTTCAGCGTTTTCAACTATATGATCACCCACGAAGGACCCATCAACCGACTGGATACCAACGATACCAAAGACCTGGTTCAACACCACGACCCCAACCTTGCCTCTTTGCCCCCATACATCCCTGACAGCCCGCAAATGCGCAAAATATGGGCACATAAGTACGATTTGCTCAGCGTATTTGATCAGGAAGCAGGTAAATTGCTCGATCAACTCAAAGAAGATGGATTGTACGACAATACCATCGTGTTTATCTTTTCTGATCATGGCACCGGACTACCCGGCCATAAGCGCTGGCTCAACAATGCTGGTTTGCAGGTTCCTTTTTTGCTTCATGTCCCTGAAAAATATAAACACTGGATAAAAAACCCTGAAGCACCCGTTACCGATCAGCTGGTGGCTTTTGTAGATTTTGCTCCAACCGTTATTACCCTGGCAGGTACCAAAGTGCCTGAAATCATGGAAGGACGCTCCTTTCTGGGTAAAAATGCCGAACCCAAACAATATACCTTCGGCTATCGCGACCGGGCCGATGATTGCTACGAAATGTCGCGCTCGGTATTTGATGGCCGCTACTTGTATGTTCGCCACTTTATGCCACAATTGCCCTATTTTCAGGATGCGATCATCTTTGGCCCTCAAAAAGAAGGAAGTTATGAAGAAATTCATCGTCTGAAAGCACTTGACAGCCTTCCTCCCGCCACCATGGCCTGGTTTACCGAAAAACCCGCAGAACAACTGTATGATTTACAGACCGATCCACTTGAACAAAACAACCTGATCAACAACCCGGCCTACATCGAAAGAATTGGCGAAATGCGCCGGCAGATGCATCAATGGATGCTCGATCACTATGATACCGGACTGATCAACGAAGGTGAATACATGGAAATGGCGCGCCTGGGAAATACCAGTGTGTACGAAGCAGTAAGGCAGTTGCCCCGCGAAAAAATGGAAGAGATCCTCCAGACTGCCGAAAAGGCAGGAAAAACCAACCAGTTGGATGATCTTACAGAAGCACTGGATTCGCCCAACAGCATGGTGAGATACTGGGCGCTGGTAGGTTTGGATGAATGGAATGGGGATTTGGAAGCAATTCAACCTCAACTTCTTGCTTTGCTCAATGACAAATCCTACAGCGTGGCCATCATGGCCGCTGAAATTCTGGTTAAGCGTTTCAATAGTCAGCAAGGATTGCAAACCCTGGAAAGGATCCTTAAAACAGGGAACGAACCAGTGGTGCTCCAGGCTGCCATCAGTCTTAGACGCACCGGCGACAAGGCATCACCC
The DNA here is from genome assembly GCA_964390665.1 of uncultured Bacteroidales bacterium. GTDB lineage: Bacteria > Bacteroidota > Bacteroidia > Bacteroidales > UBA7960 > SKVR01. The sequence continues at coordinate 3,474 of CAYMLS010000173.1, forward strand.
CTGCTACCGGCTATCGACAATGAGATCATGCCCGAATATGCCGGTACCGTCTGGAACCGCTATCGTAGCTGGTCGTACCCCATGTTTATCGGCATGGCACTGGATCAGACCCAGATCAACTGCGGAAGAGAAATAAAAGTACGATAGCCGAAAGGATAAGCGAATACTTACCAAATCAAAAAACGGTCAACCTTATTCAGGCATACACAAAACACTACCTGTAAAACCTTTACCCCTAACTCAAAACCCCAGACCCAATGAAGTTGCACAGAAGAGAATTTTTAAAAAAATCGGCACTTGCCGGCACCGTGGCCGGATTGGGTGTTTCCCAATTATTTGCCGAATCAGCGATGGAAGAAACCGAACTCTACAACGCAAAATCCATCAAAATTCCCCCACCCCAAAACCGGAAGTACTACCTTCCGTTGGAAGAGGTCTTCTTTGAAGTTACTGATCTTCCTTCACGTTACACCATGAAAATACGTGACGGACAGGGGGGCATCTATCAAACCCTGCATAGTGGAGAAAAACCCCAGTTCAGGGTTGGCGGTGCTCTCGGATATCAAACCATTGCCATTTACAACCACAAAAACCAGCTGCAGGACTGGGTCGTTTTTCCCGTTGATTGCCAAACCAACCTGACAGAAAATACAGAAAGATTTTCTGAACTCTTCAATATGTTGTACGATACACTTACCCGATCAGGATATGGCAATGGCAGAACAGTGCGGTACAACAACCGCTATTACACCTACTATTCAAGCTGGTTTCAGGATCATGTATTTGTAGCAGAAGGAGTAAAATATTTTCGCCCGGATGTAAAAACCGGCATCGATCTCTATGCCGACGGGCAGCGCAAAGATGGATTGATCTGGGATAATTACAAACATCCCTATCCCGATATACAAAGTTTCTGGGAGCAGCGGTTCGATTACGGAGGGTTTGTTTACCGCCCTGAAGATCCGCGTTCTACTGCCATTTTTGTAAGGGTGCCCGTGGAAAACATAGGCGAACACACCTTTATCGAAGGACTTTACTACGCCTGGAAGGCCACCGGAGATACACCCTGGATGCAGACAAAACTCGACAATGCCCTCAAAGCGGTTGAGTTTGCCACCTCTTCGCCTTATTACTGGTCAGAAGACCTGCAACTGCTCAAACGCCCTTACACCATCGACCGGTGGGATTTTCAGTCGGATTATGACGTTCAAATCACCGGAAGTGGATCTGATTATATGGCGGTAAACATTGATAAGACCCACTTTGGTATCATGTTCGGAGATAATACCTGCATGGCAAATGCCTGCCATTTATTATCAGAAATGCTCGAAACAGCGGGCAGAACCAGCGAAGCACAGCAAATGCGCGAGAAAGGAGATGGGATATGGAAAAGACTTCATGATCTGTCCTGGCGCGGAACACATTACCTGCACTGGTATCCGCTGAATAAAAACCGCGATTTTGATTTTGGTGTAAATCCGGAAGAGCAGGTTACCCTCAGCAATGCAATGGCTTTGATACGTGGATTGGATCAAGATAAAAGTGCCGCCATCATCCAAACCTACCAACGCATAAAAGAAGAAATGCCCTCCACATCTCCCGGCGAATGGTACATGTGCTACCCCCCCTTTGAGCGTGGATGGACAGCGGCCATGTGGGAATATATGAACGGTGGAGTAAGCCCCATACTTGCCGGCGATCTGGCACTGGGTGCTTTTGAAAACGGATTCGAGGATTACGGTGTTGATATCCTCGAAAGATTGCGGTTGCTCGGACTGAGATCAGGATTTTTTCTGGATGGGTGCTACAAAGGTGCTTTGCCCGAAGAACCCCAACGGAATTTTACAACCATCTCTCTCAAACCCTTTGCCAATACCGACCTCAAAGCAGGCGAAAGCAATGCCATAACAGATTGGCCCGGGGGCGCCATCGCTGATTTCCGAAACCTGCCGGTGGGCAAAAACAAATTCAGGGGCATTGAATTTGAGGTAATTGATCCTTCAACCAACCAACGCAAATCGTGCCTGGTGGTAAACAATGCCAGAGAAAACCAGGGAATGGTGGAAGTTCCCCTCAACCAGCAGACCCAATCCATCTACCTGCTGCATGTTTCTGATGCACCCACCATGGCCGGGGTTTTTATCATTGAATATGAAGATGGAACCCGATCCAATAAAATCATCCGTAAAGGCCGGGAGATCGGTCATTTCTGGTATCCTACCCTGCCCGACAACCAAAAAGGGATCCCATCCACACAAATCGCATGGAAAGGCCCCTCTGTCAAAGTAAAGGAAGTGGGGAATTATGTGTTTGGGATGAACAACCCCCATCCGGATAAACCCATCAAAAGTTTACATTTCCATAACCCAGAAAAGACCAATTGGGCGATCTTCGGCATAAGTCTGAGCGATGCGGAGCATTTTCTCGAACCCTCCATCTTTTCCACCATTCCGGCACACTGGGGCGCTGCACATGTTTTCAAGGCCATGACGGAGGGAATGACAGGAATCAAAAACACCGGACTGGCTTTCGACAAAGTTTTGCTAAGCCCAAAATGGGAACTGGCAGGGGTAAAAGAAGCATCGGCAACTGCCAAGTACGAATGTTCGGGGGGGTACCTCAGCTACCGCTACCGCAAGTCAGCCCCCAACGAATTCTATATTACTTTTACCGGAAATGCAAAGGAAACCACGGTGGAATTTCTGCTTCCAAAACAAAAAGAAGTTACAGCATTGACAGTAAACGAAAAACCCATGAACCATTCTATGAAAAAAGTACGGGAAAGCAATTATGTGGTTTTCAAAACTGATCATCCGGGCGTATATGATGTAAAAATTACTTTATAAAAATAATGTATGAAGAATCTATTTCCAACATTGACAGCAGCCGGACTCATTTTTATCGGTTGCCAGGGTAAAGAAGAGAAAACCGAAAAACCGTCCATGCCCAATATTGTGCTGATGGTTGCAGACGATCTGGGACGCGATGATCTGGGCGCTTATGGTCATCCCAATATTCCCACCCCAAATCTCGATTATCTGGCATCACAGGGGATGCGGTTTACCAATGCCTACTGCACTTCGGCATCGTGCAGTGCCAGCCGCTCGGTTATTCTCACCGGCTTGCACAACCATGCCAACGGGCAATATGGGCATTCACATGACTTTCACCATTTCAAAACATTTGAAAATGTAATATCCCTTCCGAAAATACTTCAAAAGGAAGGTTATGTGACCGGACGCATCGGAAAATTTCATATTGCAACAAACCAGGTTTATCCTTTCGACTCGGTAATGCCAGGAAGCGGGCGTAATGGATGGGAAATGGCAATGAGAAGCAAATCCTTTATCGAATCGGCACAACAGCCTTTCTTTCTGTATTTTTGCACCGATGACCCACACCGGGGTGGAGGGTTTGCTGATGAAATATCTACCCGGCCTGATCGCTTCGGAAACAAACCACCAGGAGAAGAGTATCAGGGAATCGTAAAACGAACCTACGATCCGGACGAAGTGATCGTACCCGGATACCTGCCCGACAATGAATCCACACGCGACGAACTGGCACAGTATTATCAAGCGGTCGACCGCATGGATCAAGGGTTCGGTAAACTTTTTGAAGTGCTCAAAGAAACCGGGAAGTGGGACAATACCATCGTTATTTTCATGTCTGACAACGGCATTGCTTTCCCGGGTGCCAAAACCAACCTTTATGATCCGGCCATGCGACTGCCTTTTCTGTTTTCTTATCCTGCCATGGTTGAAAAAGAAAGTGTTTCTGATGCCATGATCAGCTGGAGCGACCTCACCCCCACCCTGCTGGATATATTAAACCTGCTTCCCGACGACCAATCCATTCCCCACACACCCGAAACAGATGAAAACTACCCCTGGTGGCTCTACCCACCTGCCAATCAAACATTTCATGGGCGGTCTTTCAAAACTGCTCTTGAAGGAAATCCCGAAGGTTTTGACGAAATACATGCATCCCATACCTTTCATGAGATAACCATGTACTACCCCATGCGCGTTGTGCAGGACCGAAAATACAAACTCATCTGGAACATTGCCTCCGGACTGCAATACCCCCATGCATCCGATCTGTGGGAATCCTCTACCTGGCAATCAGTGGCTGCTGATGAAACCAACCTTTTCGGCAAAAGAACCATCCGCGACTACCTGTATCGCCCGGAGTTTGAACTTTATGATATGCAAAATGACCCGCACGAATCTCAAAACCTGGCCATCAGTGATGAATATGCTGACCTGCTGCAGGAATACATGGACAAACTAAAACACTTTCAGCAGAGAACCAACGATCCCTGGGTTGTAAAGTGGGAATATGAATAGCCTCAAAGAGTCATGATCAATTTTTGGGAAATCAATTAACAAACCGATTATTCATAAATAAAAATTTCATGCGAATCTATAACATCCCATTTTTTATATTTCCGTTTCTATGGGTCTGTTTTACCATTCCCCCGTATGAAAAACAAAACAACTACACCCATGCCCAAAATGTAGTTCATAAATTCTACTCCCTGCACAACAATTTCTCTACCCTGCAGGATGCATGGGGACCTTACACCATCGATCTGGGACTCGAAGCGATGCTGGTTTATGCTCAGGTAAGCGGTAAAACACATTTTACCGATTCTGTGCTCCAGATCATGTCCACCCGCAATCTTCAACCATCAGACACCATCCCCTACAAAGGACAACCCTTTGGCAACGTAAGCTTTGAACTTTTCATGGCTACCGGTGATTTCGCTTACCTCCCTCCCTTTCTTTACGAAACAGAAAAGATGTTCCAGGAAGTGAAACGCGCACCCAGCGGTGCGGTGCTCCACGATTTTAAAAACCGAAACGGGATGTTGATTGATTTTGTGCAGGAATATGCCAGCAGACTGGCAAAAGCAGGTTCGGTTACAGGCAACAAGGGTTATTTTGAAGAAGCCGTCAGGCAACTTGAACTGTATGACAGCCTGGTCAGATTTCCTCAAAATGGATTATTTAGCCAGGGAACAGGTTTCCTGGATGATCCCGAAGAACTCTCTCCCTCTGCCTGGTCGCGCGGGCAGGGATGGATCCTGCGGGGATTGGTTAGCACCATGATGTATCTGCCCCGGAATTCCTCCTACAGAGAACGAACAAAAGAACTGCTCATTCCCTTTGTCGATGCACTCATGAAACACCAAAATGAGTCGGGTTTCTGGCATCAGCTGGTTGACAGACCATTTGAAGACAGCAACCCCGAAACCAGCGGCACAGCATTTATAGCCTGGTACCTCGCCCTGGCCGTTGACGAAGGGTTTCTCCCGGAAGAAAAATACAGACCACCCCTAGAAAAAGCAATCAATGCGGTTAAATCACAAATTCAACCCGATGGTACCATCCTGAATGGATGTTATGGACCCGGTCCCATTATTTCCATCGAAAATTATTACAATACAGAAGGCGTTACCAATGAGCCTCATCTTTTTGGCACCACGCTGCTTGCCCTCGCCGGAGAATTGTTATTAACTTCAAAAAACTAAAAATTAAAAAACCTATCTTATGAAAACACTATTTTTATGGAGTATTTTCTCTTTGATTTTTTTCTCCTCATGCCAGGAGAAAATAAAAAACGTAAACCCCGATGCATCTCCTGAATCCATTGAATTGCTTAACTACCTCTATGAGATCAGTGGTGAAAAAACCCTGTCGGGACAGCACAATTACCCACATGAATTAACACGGTCTACGGACACCGTTATTGCATGGACCGGTAAAACCCCTGTTGTTTACGGATTTGAACTGCGTAACGGACGCAACTGGGAATCCACCAGAAAAGAGGTCATCAAACAATACCAGAACGGTGCTATTGTTACCGGTATGTCGCACATGGGGAGGCCGATCGATACAGTGGGTCATCGCCGCAGTCTGAGGTTAGATGTAAATGAAGAGGAATGGCAGCAGATCACCACCCCCGGAACAGAATACTATGACCTGTTGATTGAGCGCCTGGATATGGTTGCACAGGGATTAATAAAATTACGCGACGAGAACATCCCTGTTCTATGGCGTCCCTTTCACGAAATGAACGGCATATGGTTTTGGTGGGGAAATAAACCAGGTGCTGAGGGTTTTGAAAAACTCTGGAAAATCATGTATGAAAGGTATACAAACCATCATCAGCTCAACAACCTGGTTTGGGTTTGGAACCCCAATGCCCCACGCGACTGGGAAGACGATCAGGCCTATGACTATCATCTGTTCTTCCCCGGACATGAATACGTTGACGTGCTGGCTGCTGATGTCTACAAAAACGATTTCAAACAATCTCATCATGATGACCTCCTTGCGTTGGCCAACGGAAAACCCATCGCTCTGGGCGAGGTAGGTGTATTACCCACACCGGAAATACTGGAACAGCAGCCGCAGTGGACCTGGTTTATGTGCTGGGCCACCTGGATATGGCGCGAGAATACACAGGAATCGGTATCAACCTTGTACAACTTTCCCAGGGTGATCAGTTTGGAAGAGATGGAGTAATGCAAGCAAACCACTAAAGCATTGATATTCTGGGTTAGATAATTACTGCAAAATTTTTGTCATGCCCGGTTCATCTGTCTGATTCAAAGAACAGCGAAAACCCTAACGAGGCGAATCCTTGGCTATCTCTCCTCTATGTTTTTAAATATTCTAATCAAATAATCCTTATTATTTTCAATGAACAGAACATTGTTGTTTGCAAAATCTTCCTTTGTTGTTCCGGTTCCTTCTCCCCATCTGTCTCTAACCTCATTGAAAGCAGTGTAAGACAATATAAAAGCAGAAACTGAAACAGCAATATCTTTTTTATCTTTGGTTAATTCTTGTTGAATCTTTTGCCCCAATTCAGGCGCTGATTCTTTACACCACAATATTTTAGCGTTATTAAAGTGATTGTCTCCAAGTAAAATACCTTTTGGATCTAAGAAGTAAATATATTGCTTATTTTCATCTACAACCCATAAAATAAAGTCAGGATAAAAGGATGAGCTTTCCATGAAAAATCCAATCCCTTTTACTGATAAATTCCGTAGTACAAACAATTCCTTGCCTTCAAATAAATCATTTTTTTCTTTCACAAATTCCCGTAAATGCTTTAGAAAATCTCTTTCACCCTCATTTAATCGGGTTG
>CAYMLS010000174.1:0-784 GCA_964390665.1 uncultured Bacteroidales bacterium
CTATGTTTTAGAATTTACCAAAGTAGCTTTAGCAGACATTGAAAAGCATAAAAAATCCGGGGATAAAGCCGTGTTTAAAAAGATAGCTAAGCTCCTTAAAGCAGTCAGAGATTATAGGTCAAACTTCTTTAACCAACGAGGGTGGCAGGCAGTCAACAATAAATTTTGTAAATGATACCTTGATTGAGGCAATATCCGAAGAAGTTATACATGATGAACCGGGCATGACAAAATTTTTGACACACACGCCCATGATTAATAAATCGCGGCATGTAAAACATGTAGTCAGATTTTTAGCGATCTCTCTCGTCGAAAAAAACGAGAACCTATTTAATAAAATTATAAACAGATGAAAAATAAACATACATTTATACTACATTCATTAAAAATATTTTCGCTGTTATGGATTTTTTATTTAGTTTAGATGAGAATATCCCATGAAAAATCTTCCTGTTCAATGAACATTATATTTCCCGGATATATTTTTAAAAGTATAGTATGAACGAAAAATATTTAAAAAATAATTCCTGATATGAATTTTCTTGCACACATTTATTTATCCTGGAAAGATGAAAATCTCATGTTAGGAAATTTTATTGCTGATATGGTGAAGGGGCGGCAAATAGAAAATTTCTCCCGCGAAGTGGTGAGGGGGATCCGTCTTCACCGGAAAATTGATGAGTATACCGATTCTCACCCGGTTGTTAGTCGCAGCAAAGACCGCATCAGATCAAAGTATCGTCATTACTCGGGGGTGGTGGTAGATATGTATTATGATCATTAT